>JAFTNI010000066.1 GCA_017451975.1 Clostridia bacterium | reverse complement strand
GATATTGCCATCATCGCCACAATGGACGATATGCACTACGAGCCTGCTATGAAGGCAATAGAGCTTGGCTATAATCTTTTGCTAGAAAAGCCCGTTGCCAATACCGAAAAGGAATGTATAGATATTGCAAACGCGGCAAAAGCAAAGGGTGTGCGCGTGCTTGTTTGCCATGTTCTGCGCTACACACCGTTTTACAGAACGGTTAAATCCATTATCGAAAGCGGCATGATAGGCGAGGTTGTTTCCGTAGACCAGGTAGAGGCTATCGGTGACGTGCATTTTTCCCACAGCTACGTGCGCGGAAACTGGCACTCCACCAAAACAGCCGCACCGATGATATTGGCGAAATCCTGCCATGACCTCGATATAATTCAGTGGCTCGTAGGAAAGCCCTGCAAGAAGGTTTCTTCCTTCGGCGGTCTTAAGCATTTCAAGGCTGAAAATGCACCCGAGGGCGCGCCTAAAAAATGTATAGACGGCAATTGCCCTGCAAAGGAAGAATGCCCCTATAACTGCTACAGAGTATATGTTAAACCGGAAGACAGAGTGTGGAACGGCTGGAAGGATATTATTAAAGCGATGTATGCCACACACCCCGATTTCAGCGATGAGGAAATATGTGAAGTGCTCAGAAATACGGATTTCGGCAAATGCGTTTACTATTGCGATAACGACGCGCTCGACCACCAAGTGGTTAATATGGAATTCGAAAGCGGTGCTACGGCAACTCTCACAGTAAATGCGTTTAATGCAGGCGGCAGATATACGCGCGTTTACGGCACGAAGGGCGAGCTTTGGGCGTTTATGTCCGATAAGGAAATATTCGTACGCACGCTTTCTGCAAGAGAAAAGCATTTTATCCCCGTACAGGAAACAGAAGAATCTATTGCCGGCGGTCACGGCGGCGGCGACTACGGAATCGTAGCCGACCTCTATAATTACCTTAACGGAGATGAGGTGCAGTTCGGTGCTTCCGAAATAGGCATTTCCGTTGAAAACCATATGATAGGCTTTGCGGCAGAGGAATCGCGCCACAATAAAACCGTAGTTTCACTCGATGAATTCTGCAAAGAAAAGGGTCTGAATATTTGAGGCTTTATATGAAACAGTTCAGCGTAATTTTGATAGGCGCGGGAAACCGCGGTAGAACTTACTGCAATTTTATGGCGCATATGCCCGAAAAATATAAAATAGTCGGCGTGGCGGAGCCGCACGACCTCAGACGCGAGGAGTTTGCAAAGCAGCACGGCATACCCGCGGAGGCTTGCTTCAAAAGCTGGGAGGATATACTCTCTTTGCCGAAAATGGCGGATATAGCCGTAATAGCAACGATGGACGACGCGCATTACGCTCCCGCGATGAAAGCAATAGAGCTTGGCTACGATATTCTTCTGGAAAAGCCCGTGGCGCAGACGGCGCAGGAATGCGCCGACATCGCGAACGCGGCGAAGAAAAAGGGCGTGTGCGTTCTCGTTTGCCATGTGCTTCGTTACACGCAGTTTTATAAAGCGCTCAAGGACGTTGTGGAAAGCGGCATGATAGGCGAGGTTATGTCCGTCGATCAGGCGGAGGGCATCGGCGACGTGCATTTTTCACACAGCTTTATACGCGGACTCTGGCATGATTCCGCGGCAACTACACCTATGGTTCTTGCAAAAACCTGCCACGACCTCGATATAATCCAGTGGCTTGTGGGCAAGAAATGCAAAAAGGTTTCCTCCTTCGGCGACCTCACGTATTTCAAGGCTGAAAATGCCCCTGCCGGCGCGCCCGTGCGCTGTGCGGCGGAGGATTGCCCCGAAAGAGGCAAATGCCCCTACGACAGCCTTAAAATCTACATAGAAAACCCCGACGGGCTTTGCTGGAAGGGCGGCTTCCGCAACTCCGTTGCGACGCATCCGGGCTATACCGACGAGGAGCTTCTGGAAGCCCTCAAGAGAACCGATTACGGTCTTTGCGTTTTCCACGCGAACAACAATATGCCCGACCATCAGGTTGTCAGCATGGAGTTTGAGGGCGGCGCTACGGCGCAGCTCACGTTCAATGCGTTTAACCGCGGCGGCAGATATACGCGCATCTACGGCACGAAGGGCGAGGTTTACGCCTTTGCTTCGGACGACGAAATAATCGTGCGCACGTTTGCGGATAAAAAGAAGCATAAAATAGAGCTTGGCAAGGTTGACGAAACTATAACGGGCGGTCACGGCGGCGGAGATTTCGGAATTGTTTACGACCTCTACGATTACCTCGGCGGAACCTATAGCGGTCTTGATATAGCGGAAATCGGCGTTTCCGTGCAGAATCATATGATAGGATTTGCGGCAGAGGAAGCAAGGCTTACGGATACCGTTGTCAATATCGAAGAGTTCTGCAAAAAGCGCGGATTGGATATTTAAGAATAAATTTGCAAATAAGAATGAGCTGTTTCAAATGCATTTGAAACAGCTCATTTTATAATGATTCACAAGGAAGAAAAAACTTTCAATTTTTCGCTTCTTCTGTGTGCCACTAAAAATTTTTGTTTTTAATAATTGTAAAGCCTGTTTGCGAAAATCTGCGCTGCAGGATTTGCCGTGTGAGTTTTCAAATCAAGTTGATTTATGATGATTTTTCCGTTTCCTGCGCGGATTTCGGCGCAGGCGAGGGCCTTGTATAGCTTCTGCCCCCAAGCGCTTCCTCGCAGGCTGTTTCCGCTTGTGAGAATGGGAATTGCGCCTTCCGCAAGGAACGTGCTTGAAAGAATAGGTGTTATCATGTCCTCGTTCTCATCGTACCAATAGCGGAAATCGTATGGCTCGAAGCCGCGCACAAGCTCGTGACCCGTTTTTCGTGAAACGAAGTGGAGCGCGCGCATACCGCAGGCTTTTACGCGCACCTCCGTGCCGCATATTTCGTGCTCGCCCACAGGCAAGCCTTCTATAACAACTGTCGCACCGCTTTCGGCAAGAGATTCGTATTTTTCTTTGTTTTCGAGAAATTCCTTGCCCGAAACAACGGTTGCTTTCGGCAAAACTTCTGCTTCGCGCGGGAAAATCTCTATTTTTTCGTCGCAGTAGTGTATCACGTTCTCATTTTTATCAGTAAGCACGGCGCGAAGCGTGGCGTGCGTGCGTTCTGCCGTTTCGGGCGCGGTAAAAGCAAGCTTGCCTTGCATAAAGGCGCTGTTCTCGGCAAAATCTGCCGCCGCTTCCGTTTTTGCAAGCAGTTTTCCGCGCTCGGAAATAAGCTCGCATATTATTTTGTGGCCGTCGGCCCTTTCGTGTGTATCGTTGCAAACGAAAAGCTCGCACGCGGCTTTTTCGCCCGAAAAATATGAAAATCTATCTGTGCGCAGGTTTACCATAAGCGGTGTGAGCGCATCACGGTAGGCAAAAAACGCGGGTTTTGGGTTCCTTTCACAATCGACTATGGTTTTCATCCAGCCCGAGGGCCATGCATCTATAAAGAGGTGGATTGCAATGCTTGCCATATTTGCATCGCGGCGGAAAGCCTCGGTTTGCATTTTTGTGGCGAGCGCCTGGTATTTGCGGCTTTCTTCAGCCCAGGCTTCGAGCGTTTCCTGCGTGTCGTAGTAGAAAAAGTGCATATTTCCGCTTTGGGAGTCTTTTATCATGCCGGGCTCCCATTCCTTTTCAGCCTCTTTGCTTTGCGGCAGCCATTCGTCGGGGTAACGCCTGCGCATAAGCTCGGCAGGGTCCAGCCCCTCTGCGCCAAATTCGCCGCAGCCGTAATACCAGCCCTCTTTTACGCCAAGCCAATAGCCGCGGTGGAGCTTGCCTATATCTACGCCGTGGCCGTTGTACCATGTGCAGTAGCAGTGGTTATCGGGCATAGTGCTGTCGGGCGGGTCATAATCGCCGTCAATGTGCTTTATAACCCTATCGGGGTTGAGCAAGTGTACTGCTGTATCGCACGCGGCAAAGAAGCCCTCCATTTCATCGCGCACAAGGTGGCGGTGCGGGCGGTTTGCCGCGTTCGCCATGGGCTCGTTCATATATGATATCAAAATGCTCGATGCGTGCGGGCGAATGAGCTTTTCCATCTCCTCTGCCTGGCGCACACCCTCGGCAAACTTCGTGCGGCGCATAACCGTAAATAGGGGAAGGTCTGTTTGCAGCATCAAGCCTATCGTGTCGCAAAGCTCGTATATCTCCTTCTGCACGGGGCGTTGTGTAAGGCGCAAAAAGTTCATATTGCACGCCTTTGCCATAAGCATATCGTAGAGCAGCGCATCATAATCGCCGCGCAGAACGTCTTGCTGCTCAAAGCCCATGGTGTTTGCACCGCGAAGGCGGAGCGATTTGCCGTTGAGGTAGAACATACCCTTGGGTTCGCCCGCGGTATCCTGCGTGAATTCGCGCATGCCAAATGTGCTTGTGCGCGTATCGCGCAGCATACCGCCTTCGGTAAGGCTTACCTGGGCTTCGTAGAGGTAGGGGGCATCGGGCTCCCAAAGTCGCGCACCCGGCAAGGGCAACACGAGGCGCACAAGGTTTGCGCCATTGAAAAATGCAAGCTTTACGGCGTCATTCATTTTTTCGCTGTTTTCAAGGTCGGCAAGACGAACGCTTTCGCCGTGGTAGGCATCTTTAAATGTAATCGGCTCGTATTCGAGGTTTTCTAAAACCGTGGCTTCGAAGTTTCTGCCGTATACGGATATACTCAGGCGTACGCCCTCAAGCGGCATATAGCCGCAGTTGTAAACCTCACAGAAAAGCTCGCATTCACCGCGCGCGGGCAGTGGGCGCACGAAAATATCGGAAATAAACGCGCGCTCGCGTACCTCAAAGCGCACGCCTTGGCAAATGCCTGCGCCAGGCGGGCAGTGGTGCCAGCCGACTTCGGCATCGTCCCAACCGAAGCCCGTAGCGGCGTACATTTTATCGCCCTCCAGGCGCACGGGGGTGGCGGTGGGCCCCTGGTTGCCTCCGTAAACGTAATCATTGCGCACGGTAACTGTAAGCTCATTTTCGCCTTCGCGCACATAGGGGCTTACGTCAAATTCAAACGGAGCGAAAAAGCCCTCGTGGCTCCCCACGAAAGCACCGTTTAAGAAAACCTCGGCAATGTAATCTGCACCGTCGAAGCAAATGAAAGCCGCTTTGCCCTCAGCAAGCGCGTTTGTGCAAAATTTCGTTCTGTAATAATGCACCGTATTTCCCGTGGGGCCGAAATAATAGGGAACTTCTATTTGTTTCCACTCGCCCTCGCCGCGAAGCACGCGCGAAAAATCGCGGAAATCGGCTTTTTCCGCTTCACGCATAGAAAACGAGGTAAGGTTTTGTACGTCTCGCGTGCTTTCCGCTTTTGGCGCGAGCTTTTGCATAAACGGCTCGTATTTCACGCGCAAATCTTCTATAAGCGCGTCGAGCTCCTCGCGCGAATCGGGCTTTTTATATACTTTTGCAGGCGTACCGCACGCCGCCGCAAGCGGAAGCACTTTTCCGTTACACGGTGCGGGCTTGGGAAAAACAAGCGGCGCGCGCTTATTGCCAATCTCATTTGCGGCGATAGCGCCGAAAAAATCTGCCATAATTAAAAATCCTTTCGGAATATGATTTATGCTTACATTATACAGAAACTACATAAAAAAAGCAAGTGCAGAAAATAAAAATGCACGCCGAAGCGTGCATTTTTGTGAAATTTATTCTGCTTTGTTTACGTGGAAATTTACAAAACCCTCCGTAGGGCATTCGCCTTCTATTGCAACGGGGGCGCCGTTCATATAAAGCTTGATATACCTTACGTAAGAAATGCTGTCTATGGTGTTAATAAGGCATTTGAGCGTGTGGTCGTCAAGTTCTGCCTCGCCCTCAAGGTAGATATGAACCGTTTTTGTGCCGGGCGTGTGCGTTACGGTTTGCCCGTCGGCGCTGACCTCGGTCTTTTCACCCTCGGTCGTCATTTCCCAGTTTGCTACGGTAACTTCAAGCCCGCAATGCTCCCAGAACGGAGCGAGAAGCTCTCGCCATGTTTCTTTCATTTTGCCCTCGTCAAGCTTGAAAAACATCTCTTTTGCAAGGCAGGTGCCGTTTTCAAGCGGCAAGTAGTACAAATAAGAAACACTTGTAGCGTAAGCGATGGAAGGGGACGTTACAAAGCCGATTTCGGGCAACAGGGAGGTTCCTTGATCATTCATGCCGCTGCTGGGCTTTGTTCCTTCGTGGTAGAGATTATCTGTTGGGTTCGTTGCAGATGCGTTGCCGAAATAATGTGCTGTGGGCACAGCCGCCACGATAAGCGCAAAGCAAGCCGCCACAGCGCCGTAGCGCAGCCAGCGCGTGCGCGCTTTTACCGCTGCGTTTCTGCGCTTCTTGCCGACTTTTGCGGCTATATTTTCCGCAGATATGCCAGCAGGTGCTTCGCATTCCACGTTTTCGAGCAATGCTTCAAGCTCCTTTTCCTTTGCTTCGTCCATTATAGTGTAAAGATTCTTTTTCATATTCCGTTTCCTCCTATCTTCTCGCGCAATTTTGCAAGCGCGCGGTGTGTGCGCACGTCTACGTTGGCAGGGCTTAGCCCAAGGCGCTCTGCTATACTTTTCGTAGGCTCGCGCAGGAAAAATTTGCGCGTGATTATTTCTTTGTCGGGTTCGCCGAGCGCGGCGATTTCTCGCAGAAGCGTTTTTTGCTCTTCTTCGGTGAAAAAGGATTCCTCTACGGCAAGCTCGCCTGCAAACTGAAGAAATGTTTCTTCATCGTCTATGGAAATGTTGCCGTTTTCGCGCGAGCGTTTGCGCGCAAGGTCCAGCGCCTTTCGCCTTGCCATTACGCAAAGGAATGCTTTTATACTGCCGAGCTCGGGTTTATATTTTTTTGCGTTACGGTAAAAATCGAAAAATACGTCGCTCGCCAGCTCCTCTGTATCTTCCGCAGAGAACGAGGCAGAGGTATTTTTTATTACGGAGCATACAAGGCCTGTATAGCTTTTCATAAGCACTGCAAGCCCTTGCTCGGCATCCTTTTTCAAAAGGTTTATCAAATCTATATCATTCATTTTTACCTCCCGATATTTTTGAAACGTTTCATATATTAATACGGAGAAAAGGGAAAAATCTTACAGAAAAATTGCAATTTTTCTGTAAGATTTTTCCCTTTTCTCCGTATTAAT
>JAFTNI010000065.1 GCA_017451975.1 Clostridia bacterium | reverse complement strand
GCCTAAAAAGCTTTATTAAATCCATAGTGCTTTGCAGACCATAAAAAACAAGAAGTTTCAATCAAAAATAGATGTGACAAAGCAATAAACCGTCAGTTTTTTTGCTTCTTTTTCGCACTTTTTCTTTCAAAAAGAAAAAGCACATCTATAAGCATAAAAATTGCCGACAAAGCCATAGATAGGCTTTGCCGGCATTTCAATATCAAAATTAACCGTTGAGCTTAACGAATCTGTCGATAACGTCGGAAAGAGAAACTTCTGCGTAACCTGTGAGATATGTGCAAACAGTATCGTTGAAGTTCTTGTACCAGTATTCGGGGATAGCGTCGAAGCCGAGGCAAGCACCTGCAATAGAGCCAACAGTAGCGCCTGTGCAGTCGTTGTCAAGACCGATAGCGATGCATTCGCTGATGCACTTTTGGAAATCGTTGCCGCCGAGCATGAAGGAGAACACGATAGCACACATATTGTTGATTGTGTGAACGGGGCTCATTCTTCTGAATTTTTCATCGAGGAGCTCGCGTGCGCGGAGATAGTTTGTAACTTTATCTTCAACAGAGAAAGCCCATTCGAGAGCCTGGTAAAGCTCGGATTCCTTCGGGATCTGTGTCATAGCAACCTTGATAGCATCAAGAGGTGTTTCAGCTGTGAAAGCAGCGGCAACAGCAGCAGCGCAAAACATTTCGCCGTAGATACCGTTCTTTCTGTGTGTGAGGTAAGCGTCGTTGTAGGAAAGTTTAGCCGCTGCAACGGGGTTACCAGCTTCAACGTAACCGAAAGCATCTGCACGGATAGCCGCGCCGATAAGCTCTACGTAGTTGTTGAAGTTAGCCGCACATTCAGCTCTTGTGCCTGCGCGCATCTGCTGGAGAGCTTCGTCTTCTGCAGTGCAAGCGATGGGAAGAATATCAAGCCAAAGCTTGCCCATATCATCTATTGTGTAGTTCTTGCCGTATTTTTCAAGGCAGAGAAGGTTGAGGATAACGTATGTGATATCGTCGTCTACAGGAACCTTATTGATGTTTTCTTCAAGGTAATCTGTTCTCTTGTTTGTCTGGTAGTGGATTTTGTCGGGCTGGTCTGTGCCTTTCCAGTATGTCTGGGGCGGGAACGTCGTGCCGCTTTCAAGGGCAACAGCCTGCATTCTTGCAACAGGGTACATTTCTACGGGAATACCGAGCACGCAACCTGCGAAACGGCCGATAAGGGCACCCTTCATTCTGTTGTAAAGATCTTCAACCTTTTTGGGGGCGATGTCTGCACCTTCGGGGCGAAGGGCAAGTATTTCTTCCAGCGTATCGGGCTGGAGCGCATCGTTGTTGTAATACATTTTAATCAATCCTCCGATTTTGATTTTTTTGTTTGCATTATATACAAAAGCAAACTTCTTGTGATTAGTATACCATATTTTTTCATTTTATGCAATACCTTAGCGATTTTTTACACTTTATTTTTTGTTAGTTTTGCTCGGTAATGTTGACTTTTTTTCTTTAAAATGGTATCATTTAGCCAAGAATACTCTTAAAGGAGCTTGCTTACCATGGCTATTTATTTTGAAAAAGAAACAAAAACCTTTTTTCTCGAAGGCAAAAATATTTCCTATATTTTCGGCATCAACTTCACCGGCTTCCCCGAGCATTACTACTTCGGCGAGCGTATAGGGCGCGATGAGCTTTCCTACACATACGAAGCCAACATAGGCGATTCCGGCGAAGCGGCAATCCCCGGCGAAATTCACGCAGGCGGAAAATCCTACAATGTATACCGCAGCGAATTTTCCTTCTACGGCAACGGCGAATTCCGCGAATGCTCGTTCCAGATGATGTTCAAAAACGGCAGCAGACTTAACGATTTCCGCTATGAAACGCACGAAATACTCGCAGAAAAGCCCGCGCTTGCAGGATTACCCTCCATGCGCGGCGGCGAAACGCTGAAGCTCACGCTCAAGGATATGAACTCCGAAATGCGCGTGCACCTTTTCTACACCGTATACGATGACGCCGCAGTGGTTGCGCGCCATATGGAGGTTGAAAACCGCACGGGCGAACCCGTAAAAATACTTCGCGCATATAGCTTTGCGCTCGATGTTTACGGCAATAACCACGACCTTCTCACAATCGAAAACGCATGGGCGCGAGAGGGTAAGCCCGAGCGCACGCCCATACCCCACGGCTTCATTTGCGTAGATGAAAAATCTGCCTCCTCCACGCGCCGCCACAGCCCCGCCTTTGCCCTGCTCAATAAAGACACCACGGAAGAGCACGGCGCGGCGCTCGGCGTAAACCTTATCTATTCCGCTTCCTTCACGCTAAAGGCAGAGGTAAGCTCCAAGGGTTACACGCGCCTTACGGGCGGTATTAACGATTTCGATTTTACCTGGGAGCTCCCCGCAGGAGAAACATTTACCACGCCCGAAGCGGTGCTGGCATACTCGGGCGAAGGTGTCGGCGGTATGTCGCGTGAATACCACGACGCATACAGAGCCCACCTTATAAACCCGCGCTTTGTAAAAGCGCACCGCCCCGTTGTTATCAATAGCTGGGAGGCGGTTTACTTCGGCTGCACTCCCGATCGACTCTTACCCATAATCGATGCAGTGAGCGGCACTGGCATAGATACTTTCGTGCTCGACGACGGTTGGTTCGGCGCGCGCCGCAACGACCGCGCGGGCCTTGGCGACTGGGTAGTAAGCCCCGAGGTCTTCCCTGAGGGACTTGCGCCCGTTATAGATTACGTTCACGGCGCCGGCATGAAGTTCGGCATATGGTTCGAACCCGAAATGGTCAACCCCGATAGCGACCTTTTCCGCGCACACCCCGATTGGGCTATTTCCGTGCCGGGCACAGAGCCCTGCGTTTCGCGCCGCCAGCTCGTGCTGGATATCACGCGCACCGACGTACGCGATTACGTAGTGGAAGCGGTTTCCAAAATCCTTCGCGAAAATAAAATAGATTACGTTAAGTGGGATTTCAACCGTGCGCTTACAGAAAACTTTTCGCGCGCGCTCCCCGCAGAAAACCAGCAGGAAATGCACCACCGCTACGCGCTCGGGCTTTACGATATATGCCAGCGCCTTGTAGGCGGCTTCCCCAACATCTTCTTCGAGGGCTGCGCGGGCGGCGGCGGACGTTTCGACCCCGCTATACTCTACTACTTCCCGCAGATATGGGCAAGCGACGATACCGATGCTTATATGCGCACGCAGATACAGTACGGCACATCTCTCTTCTACCCGCTTTCGGCAATTTCCTGCCACACCTCCATATGCCCCAACCACCAGACAAGCAGAACGGTGCCCTTCAAAACACGCGCCGATATTGCTCACCTCGGCGCTACGGGCTACGAGCTTGACACAACGAAAATAACGCCCGAAGAGCTTGAGGAAGTAAAGGTGCAGGTGGCAGAATACAAGGAAATGGAAGACCTTGTACTCAACGGCGACCTCTACCGCCTCGAAAACACATTTGATTCCAACTATTTTGCAATGCAGATTGTTTCCAAGGATAAAGCAAAGGCGCACATCACGGCTATGCGCGCGCTCTGCCGCCCCAACGACGAGCATAAGCGCATTTTCCCGCGCGGGCTCGATAAGAAAGCCGTTTATGAGGTTGTAAACAATGAATATGACCTTTGCCTCCGTCTTTCCGGCGCAGCGATAATGAACGTTGGCCTCGTTCTGCCCCTTAAAACGGCAGACGGCAAAATGCCCGGCGATTTCAGAACGTTCACGTTCAGAATAACTAAGGTCGAGTGATATTGCTTCGCAGTGATATTCGCTCCGCGAGTTCTATAGGCGAATAAAGTAACACTGTCGCGCACAGCAACAATATCACTCCGACAAAGCCGAAATATAATCATTGTTTTCCCTGCCAATCTATGATATAATATATTCAGTGTTGCAAGGCTATGGGCTTTGCCCTATAAATACGAAACTTGCGATAAATTTATAACGATAAATAAAAATTTGATGGGGGTATTAATATGGCAAACTATAGTATTTGTGGAATTGATTGTGATTCATGCAAATTCAAAACAGAACAAAACTGCAAGGGGTGTAAAACGATTAAAGGCAATGTGTTTTGGGGCGAATGTGATTTATATAAATGTAATTCACAAAAAAATCAAGAGCATTGCGGAAAATGCTCTCAATTTCCATGTAACACATTGAAAGAATGGGCATCGTCTGAAAATCCCGAAAGAATAGATAATTTGAGAAAGCTATAAATTACGGTCTATTGAATAGCAAACCCCGACAGACTAAAAAATCTGTCGGGGTTTATTATTTGTTTACAGTTTTTTATTTACGCCTGTGAAAGTGTGCCGGGATATACTATTTCGCCGTCACTGCAATAAACGGTAAGGTCAAGCGCAATATAATATTTCCACATCATGCCCTTTTGCACGGCTTCCCATTCTGCCTTCGTGCCGCCGAAGTTTATTATTTCCATGTGCTGGCAATAGTAGAAAGCTTCTTCGCCTATTTCCGTAATACCGTTCGAAAGGTTCACTGTTTTGAGCCAGTTGCATTTTTCAAATGCATTTGCACCTATGACCGTAACGCTTTCGGGCAAGGTTACGCTCGTAAAATAATAACTTTCGCAGCCGCTGAACATACCCTCGGGTATTTTCGTAACACCTTCTGCCACGGTTATGTCGCTTAAGTTTGCGCAGCTTGCGAAAACGTATTTCCCCCACGTTTCAACGTCGCGTTCTATAGTAACCTTCGAAACAGAGCTTTCCGAAAATGCGTAATCGCCAACGTATTCTATATTTCCGCCCAAGGTAAGCTCCAAAATCTCCGCGCCCGAAAAAGCGTAGCTTCCTATATGCTTAAGGCTTTCAGGGAAATTGATGCCTATGGGATTATAAGCGTCGTCGTTTCGGGCACCTGCAAAAGCATACTCGCCTATAGCCGTAACGCCTTCCGAAAGCTCAACGTGAAACAGCGACGTACAGTTTTCAAAGGCGCGCGCGGGTATTTCGCCCGATTTTATTTCAACGTCGATTATGTTTTCGTTGCCTCGGAAAACCTCGTCAAACCCTTCGCCCGCCATACTGTAAAGCACAAGCGCCGTAAGCTTATCGCAGCCCTCAAAAGCTCTCGCATTTATTTTTTCAAGCGCGCCAAAGGTTTCAAATTTCACAATATTTTCGCAATATCCGAAGGCTTCCTCGCCCACTGTTTTCACGCTTGAGGGGAGCGACACTTCCGTAAGCCCCGAGCAATATCCAAATGCGCCATCGCCTATAGCTATTACTCCGTCGCCAAGCACCGCGGCGCTCATATTCGCGCAGTTCGCAAACGCGCCTATACCTATTTGCTCGGCAGAAACGAATATATTCTCAAGCGCCGTGCAATCTGCAAAGGCGTGATCGCCTATAGATGAAAATCTTTCTGCGTGGTCAATGCGGGAAAGCATGGTGCATCCCTTGAATGCGCTGTTGCACAATATAATCTTCTCGCCGTCTTGCGCCATATATATCTCTTCTATTCCCGTGCAGCCCTCAAACGCGCTATCGCCTATATAGTTTACTTCTTTTTTAAAGGTAAAGGTGGGAATAGCGCTGCAGCCGTAGAAGGCTTTTTCTTCTATGGCCTCAATACCATCTGCATCGAAATTGCGAAGGTTTACGCAGTTTTCAAAAGCGCCTGCGCCTATAGCTTCCGCCGTTCCGAAGTAAGCGCTTTCAAGGCTCGTGCAATTTTGGCAGATATACTGCGGTATTTCCGTTACAGAATTTCCGAGGCAGCTTATCTTTTTAAGCGCCGTGCACCCCTTAAACACACCCTCGCCCAAATGCTCCAGGCTTTCGGGAAGCTCTATTTCCGCAATGCTTTCGCAGTGTGCAAATGCGTATTCGCCTATAGAAGTAAGCCCCTTGGGGAAGGATACCTTTTCTATGCCCGTGCCGTAAAAGGCGTATGCACCTATTTCCTTTACAGTATCGGGAATGACGATGTTCTTTACGTTTTTCTGAAGCTCGCTGCCAAACGAGCCAAGGAAACCTGCCCCTATTCCCACAACGGGCATATCAAGGGGGTTGCCGTCGATGTCGGTCGTTGCTATATACGGCGGTATTACTATAGTTTCAAAAGCATCTGTGGGCGTTTCGGGCCCATGGCCAACGCCTACGACAATGCAGGTTCCATCGTCATTGTTCTGAAGCATAAGCCCGGGCGTGCTTGCGGGAAGCACGCGAACCTCGGAATATTCCTCGCAGCCATAGCAATAATTGCGGCTTTCACCGTCGCTGTACGGCGTTTCACTCGTAACAAGCATCCATCTGCCAAAGGTATGCTCGTGCCCATCGTCATCGGGCGGTGCGCTTTCCGAAGCGCAACCTATAAGCCCAAGCTCTGCGCTCGCATAAATCAGGGATACCGCCACCACGATAAAAGCGAAAGCAAGAAGCACCGTTTTCCAAAATTTCTTCGGTTTTTCGGGTGTATTTTTCCCTTCTTTCGGCTCTTCTTCCGCGCGTACGCGCAGGTTTTTTGTTTCAAGCGCAGGCGCAAGCCCCGCCGTGTTTTCAAGGTACTCTCTCTGCTCCTTGGAAACCCATTCGTCGTGCGGATTTGTAATGTAATCTGCCGTAACACCAAAGGCTTTTGCAAGCGCCTCTATCGCGTCGCCGTCCGGCATATCCTCGGCGCGCTCCCAGGTAAGAATATAATCCTCGGAGTAGTGTATTTTATCGCCAAGCTCCGCTCGGCTCATGCCTGCGTCGGTGCGCAGGCGAAGAATATTATTTGCAATGATAAATTTTAAAACGTTCATTTGTTACCTCGCGTAGGTGTTTGTTTTTTACAGTATAGCATATATGTACAAAAAAAGCAACCGTATGGAAAATATATTATTTTCCCATTGTAAAACCCGCGCTTTTCTGCTATACTTAAAGCATAAAAAATACAGAGGTAAATTTTATGTATAATTTTTTTGTAAACGAAGGCAGCCGCGCGGGCGATATCTTTACGGTAACGGGCGCAGACTGCAACCATATAAAAAACGTTCTGCGTATGCGTGAGGGCGAGCAGATTTTGGTAAGCGAGGGCGGCAAAAGCCACCTTTGCGAAATAGAAAGCATCAGCGAAGCGGCAGTAACGGCAAAGGTACTGGAAGAAAACTACCGCGAAACAGAGCTTCCCGTAAAAATATATCTTTTCCAGGGGCTTCCAAAAAGCGATAAAATGGAGCTTATCATTCAGAAAGCTGTGGAGCTTGGCGTTTATGAAATCGTACCCGTGGAAATGCACAGAAGCGTGGTAAAGCTCGACGAAAAGAAAAAGGAAAGCCGCCGCGCACGCTGGCAGGCTATAGCGGAAAGCGCGGCAAAGCAAAGCAAGCGCAACGTTATACCCACCGTTTGCGACGTGCTTTCATATAAGCAGGCTATGGAAAAAGCGCGCGGCATGGGGCTTTTCCTTGTGCCTTACGAAAATGAGCGCGGCATGGCTGCCACAAAAGAGGCGCTTGCAAAAATGGCGCGCGGCATGGACATTGGCATACTTATCGGGCCCGAGGGCGGCTTTGAGCCGAAGGAAATAGATTTAGCGCTTGAAGCGGGCGGCGAGTGCATCTCGCTCGGCGCGCGCATACTGCGCACAGAAACGGCAGCTATAGCCTCCGTCGCCATGTGTATGCTCCACGCAGAAACGGAGCTTTAAAGCAATATGATAGAGCTTACACATACAAAGCTTCACGCAGGCTTGGAAAAGCCTGTAAAAATACTTCATATAACAGATATACACCTCACCTATGCCGACGAAAGCGACACGCCCGAGCACAGAAAATTGATGGAAAAGCGCCGCGGCGTTTTTCGCCGAGAAGGCGGCTTTCCGCCCTTTACCCCGAAAGAATATTTTGAGCAAGCAATGGCTCTTGCAAAAAAAGAGGGCGCACTTCTCGTTTGCACGGGCGACGCTATGGATATTTACACTCACGGAAACCTTACCGTTTTCAAGGATATCATCGCGGGTGAGGACCTGATGTTTTCCCCGGGCGGACACGAGCATCAGCGCGTGTGCCGCCGCACTATGGAGGAGCCTTACCCCTACCCCGAAACGGCGCGCGCAAAACTTGAGCGCGAGCTTGGGTGCTTCAATTTGTATTTCGAAAGCCGCATTGTGGGCGGAGTGAATATCGTCACTGCCGATAATAGCCTGGATTACTTCCCGAAAAAGACGGTAGAGGCCTTCAAGCGCGAGCTTGAGCGCGGGCTCCCCATGCTGGTCTTTTTCCACGATGCCGTTTGGGATGAGCTACTCAACCTCAAAGCGCCGTACCACGAAAACGTGCGCCTTACCGAGGAAGATTACCGCACGAGCCACGAAATGATAGAGCTTCTTCTGCACCACCCGCTTGTGCTCGCTACGGTTGCGGGGCACGGCCACCGCGACGAGGAGCGAACACTGGGCAGCAAAACGCACTACATGACATCGGGGCTTTTCAAAGGCAAAGCCCGCCTTATTGAAATAGAATAAAAAGCAACAAAAACTCCACGATACGTGGAGTTTTTTGTTATATTCTGTTATTTCACTTCGGAATTCACGCAAGTCGTTTTCATAATAAGCTCAAGCACGCGTTTTACGCAAGCACGAACGGTTTCGCGCGAAAGCGTGCCTTCCGCCATGTGCTTGCAAACCGTGCGAGGGTCGCCAAAGTGCATTTTGAGGTCCTGCGTTGCCGCAAGCTCGCGCACGTGGTCGGAGTCGTTTGAGAAGTCGGACATAACGAGCCCCTCGAAGCCGTATTCGTTTCTCATAATCTGCTCCACGAAAAGCGGGTTTTCGCTTACCTTTATGCCATTGATATGGTTATAAGATGTCATAATCGCGTAGGGCTTCGCTTCTTTTATTATGATTTCAAAAGCCTTCATATAAATTTCGCGCAGTGCCCTTGCGGAAACACGGCTGTTGGATTTCATACGCTGGTATTCCGTGTTGTTCGCAGCGAAGTGCTTAACCGTCGCCGCAACGGAAAATTCCTGCACGCCCTTTACGATTTCAGCGGCGATAGCGCCCGTAACGTAAGGGTCCTCGGACATCTATTCGAAGTTTCTGCCGAAGCAGGGGTCGCTGTGAATGTTTATGGCGGGCGCAAGCCACACTTCTACGTTGTAGAGGTTGCCCTCGCAGCCTATGCTTCTGCCGAATTCGCGCGCAAGCTCCTTGTTCCACGTTGCCGCCACCATCGTGCTGGAGGGGTAAACCGTAACCTTATAGTTCTGCCTGTAGCCCACAGAGCCGTCTGACCAATAGCATTCGGGTATACCGCGCGCGGAAACTCTGCCTATATGACCGTTTTTGTTGCCGCAGGAAAGCGCGGCAAGCTCCGCGTCGGAAAGGTCTGCCACAAATTCGTCGAGAGTTATCTTGCCCGAAAGAACGTTGCGGAAGTCATATTTTCCCGCGATGGCAGGGAGTTCTTTTCTGGGGTAAATGCCATCGGGCGAGCTTGCCTCAAGCGGAATGTTTTCTGCATCGAAGCTTTCTTCCTGCTCCTCCTCGATATACACGTTTCTCGTGCTGGGCTTCAGCTCTATATAAGCAAGGTGGGGTGTTTTCGTGGTTTTGGAAACTATCTTCAGGTATGCTTCGCCTGCAGGGAGCGCCAAGCGTATGGGCGCCGCCGTGCGGAACACGAACGGTGCATCCTCCTCCGTGGTTTTTTCGAGCGTTACAGATTCTATCGTCTGCGTTACGTTGGAAACCATGAAGGAGTAAGTTTTTGCAAGGTCGCGCGTGTCGTGGTACGTGCTGTAGCGGAGCGTAAGGTCGTAGTAGCCCGCCTTTTCCACCTCCAGCTTGTACATAGCGTATCTGCCGGGCGTGTGCATACGGAAAAGACCGCGGCCGTGCTTTATAAGCCCTTCTTCATCTTCAAACTGGCGCGCTATAACGTAGAGCGCGCACTCCGTAAACTTGCCGCATTCAAGAAGCGAGGTGCCTTTTCCTTTAACGTATACCGTTTCATCAAGCTTTTCAAATTCAAAGGAAACAAGCGGTGCTTCGCCCTCGCCCACAAAGGAAAATGCCACTGTTCCCGGTGGGAGTATTATTTCCGCGCCGTCTTCCACAAAATAATTTTCAAAATATGCAAGCGGATGCAGGCCGAGGTATGCCTCCTTCGGCATTTTTTCGGCGCTGAACTTGAGCCTGTACGTGCCCGCAGCCGCCATATTCAGGCGGTAAACGCGCATATTTTCCGTGCTTACCTCGTTTTCTGCAAATGCCGCCGCCATTTCCTCGTCCATTTCGGCATACTGCTCTGCCTCAACAAAAAGCGCGTCAGAGGGGCCGACGGGAATACCGTTGGAAATATCGGGCGGAATAGCATCGAGCTTTTCATATCTTCCCTCGGCGGTAAGGCGTTCGCCAAGCTCCGTGGGGATATGAGCGCATTTTTTCACAATACGGGGATTTGTGTTGAATACCGTTCCCACCAGTTCAAGCTCTGCCGTGCTTGCGCCGTAATAGAATTTATATTCGCCGGAAACTATCTGCCATTCGTCTTTACCATCCATGTCGCAAAAGCTTGCAATTTCTTCCGTGGGGAAGGAAATTTCAAGCGTTTGTTCTTCGCCCGGGGCGAGAAGCTTCGTCTTTTCAAAAGCGCGAAGCTCGTATTTCGGCGCGTGCGCCTCTTCGGGTGCGGAACTGTAGAGCATAACAACTTCCTTGCCCGCATATTTCGCGCCCGTATTCTTAACAGAAACCTTTACTTTTACTTCGCCCTCTATGCCCGTGCATTCGAAAGAAACCACCTTTTTTTCAAACGTCGTGTAGGAAAGACCGTGGCCGAAGTGGTAAAGAACCCTGTGCGTTTCATCGCTGAAAGTTTCGAAGTATCTGTAGCCCACGAAAATATCTTCGTAGTAATTCTGTATAATACCTGCCTTGCGGCCGAAATATTCCGCCGTAGGGTAGTCGATATATCTTTTTGCAATAGTATCGGTAAGCTTACCGCTGGGGTAAACCTTGCCCGAAAGCACGTCGCCAAGCGCGTTGCCGCCCTCCATACCGGGAAGGTTGAGCATAATAACCGCTTTTACCTCTTCATATTTCGTAAAGGAAATATCAATAAGGTTTCCCGAGTTTATTATAACGGCGATTTTATCGAAATGCTTGCGTAGCATTTCGTAAATCGAGCGCTCGTCGGGCGAAAGGCGGAAGTCGCCGTCTGTGGGGGAGCTGTCATCGTTTTCGCCCGCGGTTCTGCCCACGACGAAAACTGCTTTTTCGCAAGCCGCTGCCGCTTCGCACATTTCCTCTTCAGAAATGGGCATTTCTGCCATAATGTGTGAGCCGCTGCCCCATACGCCGTATGTGGCAATGGTGTTTTCCGCGCACCACGCAGAGTATTTTTCGGCAAGAGGCGCGTAAACGTCTATACCCGCGTTTTTCATGCCGTCCAGTATGCTCACACAATATTCGCTTTCGCAGAAAGCCGAACCCGTGCCGCACTTTATGGTGTCGACCTGTGTTCTGCCGAAAACGGCAACCTTTTCTTTTTCAAAAGGAAGCATTTCTTCAACGTTTTTAAGAAGAACTATGCCCTCGCTCGCAATTTCGCGCGCAAGCTTTTCCCTTACGGAAGAATTTTCATATTTGCAACTCATAAAATAATCCTCATTTTTTACCTTATAAAAAGGTTTATATATTGTATTTTCTACCATATAAAAAGCATTTTGTCAATAAACTTTCGACAAAAACAAAAAAACAAAGCGGTTTTCTCGCCCGCCTTGCTTGCATTTTGCACAATATTAGAATTATTTTTTAGGCAAATTCGACATTTCGTCGCTCAAGCCTATAAGGTAATCTGCGGAAAGACCGTAAAAGCGGCATAGCGTTTTCAAATCGTCTATTTTAAGCTCTGCTCTTCCCGATTCGATATGGCTATAGCCCTGCTGAGATTTGTTCAGAAGCCCGCCTATTTCCTTTTGCGTTAAATCCCTGTCCTCACGCACCGCGCGCAATCTTTCACGATAATCCATAGCATCACCCCTTTTAAAATATTAACATACTCGTAAATTGAGTATTGGCTTTAACTCAATAATTGAGTTAAATAAACGCTCCGAATAATCAAATAGGATTTTAAATAAAAAACAACTCCTTTTTAAATAATATTAAATTCATTTCCGTGACTCCTTTTTCTCGTGCGCCTTGACTTTTCT
Organism: Clostridia bacterium; assembly: GCA_017451975.1. GTDB lineage: Bacteria > Bacillota > Clostridia > Oscillospirales > CAG-272 > UMGS731. The sequence continues at coordinate 7,986 of JAFTNI010000065.1, read as the reverse complement.
TCTGCGTGCGAGTATAATTTCTATATATAACATTTATCAGGAGCAAGCTATGACGGAAAAATACGAAAATTTTCTCGACCTTATATTTTATCAGATATACCCGCGTTCCTTCAAAGACAGCAATAACGACGGCAAGGGAGATCTTCGCGGTATCACGGAAAAAATACCTTACCTTCTCGAGCTAGGCGTAAACGCCGTGTGGCTTTCGCCGCACTACAAAAGCCCCGGAAACGACGGCGGCTACGATATTTCCGATTACCGCGCCGTGCAAGAAGAATTCGGCACGATGGAAGATTTCAAGGAAATGCTCGCGGAAATGCACGCAAACAGCATAAAGCTTATAGTCGATTTCGTGCCTAACCACACATCTACAGAGCATTATTGGTTCCGCGAAGCGCGTAAAAGCAAGGCAAGCCCCTACCGCGATTTTTACATATGGGCAGATAAGCCGCGCAACGATTGGGTGGCTTGCTTTGAATCCGCCTGGAAATACGACGATGTCGCCGGGCAGTATTACCTTCACTGCTTCGACCCCACGCAGGCAGACCTCAACTGGGAAAACCCGCGTGTGCGCGAGGAAATGAAAAAGGTGCTAGATTTCTGGATAGACCTTGGCGTAGACGGCTTCCGCTGTGACGTTATAGATATGATATCCAAGGATTGGGAAAACAACCGTATGAACAAGGGGCCGCACCTCCACGAATATATAAATGAGCTTTTCGACCGTGAAAAGTGCGCTGGCATTTTCACCGTTGGCGAATGCTGGAGCGCGAACGTGGAAAACATACGCAAGCTAACGGGCGCAGACCGCGGCGAGCTTACCACGGTTTTTCAGTTCAAACATATAACCCGCAACTGCACGGGGCGCTTCGAGCCGAAGAATTTTTCGCTTTCGGAGTTCCGCGACGTTTTTGCAAAATGGCAAAAAACGACCGAGGAAAACGGCTTGATATATACGCTTTTTATCGAAAACCACGACCAGGGCAGGTGCGTTTCGCGCTTTGCAAACGACGGCGCGCTCCGCTATGAAAGCGCCACTATGTTTGCCACAATGCTCTACGGAATGCGCGGTATACCATTTATATACCAAGGGCAGGAAATAGGCGTAACAAACTCCTATTTCGATAAAATAGAAGATTTTGACGATATGGAAACGACTGCTTTCTACCGCGCATATAAAGATTTACTTGGCGAAGAGGAAATATGGCGGCTTGTAAACTTCGGTACGCGCGATAACGCACGCCACCCCATGCCGTGGAACGGCGGAGTGTGCGGCGGATTTAACGAAGGTGCAAAGCCCTGGCTTCCCCTATACTCAAAATATGAGGAAATCAACGTATGCGCGGATATGGCGCGCGAAAAATCTGTTTTCCGCTATTATAAAGCCTTGCTTGCTCTTCGCAAATCCAGCGCGGTTTTGCGCCGCGGCAGCTTTGAGGATATAACGGGCGAAGCAAAAAACCATTTTCTCTACCTCAGAGAATATGCGGGCGAAAAGCTGATTGTACTTTGCAACTTCGAAAAGGAAACGAAAATTGAGCTGCCTGAAGGCTGTGTGCGCCTGCTCGGTAATTACCCTGAGCACGAAAATAATGTATTCGCGCCATACGAAGCGGCAATTTATAAGGTAAATTAAGCAAAAAAACGGCGGTTGACATAAGGTTGACATACAGTTGGTGGAAATCAAGACCTTTTTCTGATATAATTCAAGCAGGAGGTGAACAGTATGAGTCTTAATGAAAATATTAAAAAAAGACGTGAGGAGCTTAAGCTTTCGCAGGAATACGTTGCCGAGCAGCTCGGTGTAAGCCGCCAAGCCGTTTCCAAATGGGAAACGGGAGCATCCGAGCCCAATGCAAGCAACCTTGCAGAGCTTGCGGCTCTTTTGGAAATAAACCTTTCAGAGCTTGTCGGTGCAAAAAACGAACCTTTGCAAGAAAACTCTGCAAAAACGCCCAAGGAAAAAGACCCCGATTTTATTCTCCATACAAATCTTTCCTTGCTTGCAATATCGGTTCAAGCAGGTATGCTTTATTCCTGTACTCAGCCGATTTATGTAACCGCAGACGGTGTAAAAAGCCCGGATTACCGTTTTATGCTCGTAAAGCTTGCGCTTCTCTTTCTTTGCTCTGTATGGATGTCGCGCAATATTTTCTATGAAAAAGATTTAAACCAAAGAAAAAAGAACAGCCAAATAGAGCTGCTCTACTGCTTTGTGCAGCTGGTTATAGCACTATGCACATACTATTTCAAGCTCGGGCTCATCGGCTTGACTTTGATTACAGCGGTTTTATTCTTCTATATTCTGCATATCAATCCCAAATATATGAACAGGCCCTTCGGCAAAAAGCAAAGTAAAGAATAATAAATCACATTAAAGTAAAACGGCTCTTTTGGTGAGAGCCGTTTTACTTTATTCTGCTTTAAGCTTTACCACCCTTGAAACGCCCATAAGCGTACCGGGCTTTTCCTTCAGTGAAATTCCGCTGAAGGTTATGGATATTATATCGCCTGGCTCTATTTTTTCGGAAACATGCTCTCCGCCCTCAAAGCAGACCTCGGCTCCCACCGTGTCAAGCACGTAATCGGAGCAAAAACCACCCGTAAGCCCGCGCACAAAAAGCTTGGTGCCGCTTACCCTTTCAACCTCTGCCTTTACGGTTACGCTCTGCGGCATAATGCCGCCGCAAACGTCGCACGAGCAAAGGCATAGCATAAAAAGCAGCGCAAGAGCGCACAAAAGCGCACGGTAAAATTTATTCTTCATTGCCCGCTTCACCTATAATATCAAGAAACCTTGCAAAATCCGCTTCCGTTATTTTAAAATATTGCCTTTTCGCCTTTATATAGCTTTCACAAACAAAATAAATCTCGCCGCCCAGGCTTACCTCATAGCCGCTTTTGCCCATATCGGAAGAATAGTCGTAATAGTCGCTTTCGGGCGTGCGCGCCTCTATTCCCGAAAAGAATTCGCGCAAAAGCTCTGCGCTTTCGCTTCCCTGCTCCACGGTTATGCGGGCAACCTTGCTTTCTGCCCCTTCGCCGAAGGTAGGCGAGCTTGCATTTTTATCGGCACCGGCAGGCATCATGGCTATACCAAGCGAAATTCCCATAAAAGCCACAACCGCCGCAAAAGGCAGGCAAATAAGCGTGTTTATAATTTTTTTCAGCCGCGCGCGGCGTCTTTTCAGCACCTCTTCCTTGCGGCGGTAAACCTCTGCGCGGAATTCACCCATTGTTCTCATAGCAAAAGCTCACCGTCCTTTCCTATGATATCGCGCAGCTTTTCCTTTGCGCGGTATAAAAGATTATCTATCTGTTTTTTCGTTTTTTTCATAACCTTTGCCGTTTCTTCATAAGAAAGCTCTTCGAAATAAAAAAGATACACCGCTTCGCGCATTTCGCGCGGCAGCTTTTCCACGGCCCCGCGCACAAGCTTTTTGCGCTCGCTTGCAAAAACGCTTTCCTCTGGCGGCGGCTCTTCTCCCTCAAGCACCTCAAGCGGGGCAAGCTCCACGCGCGAGCGCTTGCGCACGTAATCGAGCGCGCGGCTGCGCCCCAGCATATAAAGGTAAGTTTTTAAAGACGTTTTGAAATTATATTTTCCGGGGCAAAGCAGAATGTATGTAAAAACATCTATGGCAATATCCTCTGCCGCCGCCATATCTGAAACATAACGGTCTATAAAAAGCGTAAGCCCACGCCTGTATTCTTCCATTATTTCTTCGAAAGCGCTTTCTTCTCCTTCAAGGAAACGGCGGTAGCTACTTGCACCGTTATCCATTTCGGGCGCCTCCTTTTTGGTTTTCGACTATTATACGAACGAAAACCGAAAAATCCTTATAATTCCCGAATAAAATTTTATCATTTCCGCGCTTATTTTACAATCTGTATTTTTTAAAAACATAAATATACCTGTTGCGGAAAAGAACTTTTTGTGGTAAAATGTATATGTAGTTATTCCTATTCTTAAAGGGGCTTACCCCCAAAGGCGGCTTATTATGGACACAATGAAAAAACTTTCCGATATCGGCGACGTAAAAAAAACGGGCAGCGTTATTTATTACTATACCCTTTTCTGGTCGGTTTCCTTTCTCGTCTGCACTCCCATTGCCTGCATATTCAGCGGCGAAGGGCTCGATATCTTCCGCAATTTCGTAACTATACTTATTTCGCCGTGTAACCTTATTACAGACTATTTCAACATAGGCGGGCTTGGCAGCACGTTTCTTAACGTGGGGCTTTGCGCCCTTGCCTGCAACCTTATGATGTACTTTTCGCACGCACGCGTAAACGCGCGCATTCTCGCAGGCTACTTTCTTGTAACGGCGCACTGCTTCTATGGGCTCCATTTCCTTAATATGTGGCCCACGCTAATGGGCGTTTACCTTTACTGCCACGTAACGGGAAAGCGCTTTGCCGATAACCTTCATACAGCTATGTTTTCCACAGCGCTCGCCCCGTTTGTAAGCGATTTTCTCTTCCGCTATACTTTGGGCGGCGAATATGTTTTCGGTGAGTGCAACCCAAGCTTTTCGGGCTTTGTTTTCGCGCTCTGCTTCGGCGCGGCGGCGGGCTTTGCCGTGCCCGCGCTCCTTCCCGCCACCACGGAAATGACGCACGGCTACAGCCTTTATAAGGCTGGGCTTGCCATTGGCATACTGGGTATGTTCGTTTATTCGTTCCTCTATAAATCGCTCGGCATTTCCGCGCCCGCGCCCTCCTACCGCCACAACCTGGTATACGACCAGAATGCAGACAGATATATGCTTTTTATGAACGGATTTTTCATATTCATATTCTCCGTTTCCATTCTGGCAGGGTTTTTGCTCAACGGAAAAAGCTTCCGCGGCTATAAAAGCCTGCTTGCCAGCACGGGTTATAAGGTAGACTTCATAGAAAGCTACGGCGCGCACGCAAGCATTATAAATATAGGCGTTTTCGGGCTTCTTATAGTTGCGTATTTCGATATTTTCTACCTTCTGCCGCTTGAAATGAACTTTACAGGCCCCACGGCTGGCGTTATAGTGGCGGCGGTCACTTTCTGCGCCTCGGGGCAAACGCCGAAAAACGTATGGCCCATAGGGCTCGGATATATCATAATGACGTTCGCCTTCCAAGGCATTTCCGCAATAGTCGGCGCAGATTTCGAGCTTGCCTCATCTACGCAAGGCTATATAAACAGCTTCGCCTTCGCCACGGGGCTTTGCCCATTTGCGGGCAGGTACGGCTGGCACATAGGCGTGGTGGTAGGTATGCTCAACGCTATCATATGCACGTCAACCTCTGCGCTTCACGGCGGATTCGTGCTGTACAACGGCGGTTTCACGGCGGGGCTCACCGCGCTCGTGCTGCTTACGGTGCTGGATTTCTACAAAGTGGAAGTAAAGCACGGCGAAGAAACCCTAAAATAAATTAAAACAAAAGTTAAGGAGATAAAATATGCTTTCTTTCGATTGTGACTACACTGCGGGCGCTCATATGCAAATACTCGCCAAGCTCGCGGAAACGAATTTCGAGCCGCTTCCCGGCTACGGCGACGATAAATATTGCGAAAGCGCAAAGGGCAAAATACGCACCGCCTGCGCGCTGCCGGGGGCAGACGTTCACTTTCTTGTGGGCGGTACGCAAACAAATTCAATAGTAATAGCGGCGCTTCTTCATGCGTGCGAAGGTGTGGTTTCCGCCCAAACAGGGCACGTAAACGTGCACGAAGGCGGCGCTATCGAAGCCACGGGGCATAAGGTGCTTTCACTGCCCGCCCGCGCAGGCAAAATAGATGCAGGCACGCTTTCGGCTTACCTTTCGGGCTTTTACGCCGACGAATCAAACATACATATGGTTCAGCCGGGCATGGTATATATTTCCCACCCCACGGAGTACGGCACGCTCTATTCCAAAGCAGAGCTTGAGGCGATCTACGCTGTGTGCAAGCAATACGCGCTCCCCCTTTTCATAGACGGCGCGCGCCTGGGCTACGGGCTTGAAAGCCGCGAAAGCGACATGACGCTTCCCGAGCTTGCACGCCTTTGCGACGTTTTCTATATAGGCGGCACGAAGGTAGGCGCGCTCTGCGGCGAAGCAGTCGTTTTCCCTCACGGCAACACACCGAAATTCTTTACCACGTTTGTAAAGCAGCACGGCGCGCTTCTGGCAAAGGGCAGGCTTCTTGGCATACAGTTCGACGTTTTGTTTACAGATAACCTTTATTTTGAAATCAGCCGCCACGCCATAGCGTGTGCAGAAAAAATGAAGCAGATCTTCCGCCAAAAGGGCTATGAGTTCTTTATGGAAACGCCAACAAACCAGCAATTTGTAATTCTCGAAAACGAAAAAATGCACGCTCTTTCGCAAAAGGTGCGCTTCTGCTTCTGGGAAAAGGCGGACGAAAGCCGCACTGTCGTGCGCTTTGCCACAAGCTGGTCTACCACAGACGCCGACCTTGCCGAGCTTGAAAAAATTCTTTAGTTTTTCCTTTGCTTCAAAAAAATTGTCAGCTCCCATAATTTTTTCTCGAAAAACTATTGAAATTCCCAAAAAAAAGTATTATAATGTATCTATTAAAAATCTTTTTCGCCCTTTTCGGCGATATGAAAATTCAGGAGGAAATTCATATGCAGAACAATGTACGTCCCGAAACAATGGAACGCATTACAACTCCTGCGCTTGCAGAAGCTTTTATTGAAGAACAGATAAAAGCTGTTCGCGCAGAGGTTGGCGACAGAAAGGTTCTTCTCGCTCTTTCCGGCGGTGTAGACTCTTCCGTTGTTGCAGCACTTCTTATCAAGGCTATCGGCAAACAGCTCGTTTGCGTACACGTTAACCACGGTCTTATGCGCAAGAATGAATCTGAAGGCGTTATCAAGCTTTTCAGAGGTGAATTCGATGCAAACCTCATTTACGTGGATGCAACAGATCGCTTCCTCGACCTTCTTGCGGGTGTATCCGACCCCGAAAGCAAACGCAAGATAATCGGCGCGGAATTCATAAACGTATTCGCCGAAGAAGCCGACAAATTCGAGAAAAACTCCTTCCTTGCTCAGGGTACTATCTACCCCGACATCCTCGAAAGCATCAAGCAGGCAGAGGGCAAGCAGGCCGTTAAATCTCACCACAACGTTGGTGGTCTTCCCGACGATATCGCCGAAAAATTCTCCCTTCTCGAGCCCCTCAAGCTTCTTTATAAAGACGAAGTCCGCGTAGTGGGCAGAGCGCTCGGCCTTTCTTCCGAGCTTGTAGACCGTCAGCCCTTCCCCGGCCCCGGCCTCGGCGTTCGTTGCCTCGGCGCTATCACGCGCGACAGACTCGCAGCGCTCCGCGAAGCAGACGCAATTCTTCGCGAAGAATTTGCAAACAGCGGCCTTTCCAAAACGGTATGGCAGTATTTCGTGGTTATCCCCGATATCAAGAGCGTTGGCGTTAAAGACGAAGGCAGATACGAGGGTTGGCCCGCAATCATCCGCGCTGTCAACACGAAAGACGCTATGACGGCTACTATCGAAGAAATCCCCTACGCACTTCTCCATAAGATCTGCGCAAGAATCACATCTGAAGTAGCAGGCATCAACCGCGTGCTTTACGATATCACGCCCAAACCCACAGGCACCATTGAGTGGGAATAATTTCGCAGAGGCACTTTCCCGGCTGTAGAGCCGCAAAAGCCGCAAATTAGCGCAGCTGTGGCAACGATTTGGCAACAAAATTTCATTATTCATAAGTAAAGAGCTAACTGATTTAGATTAAGTCAGTTAGCTCTTTTTTGTTTTGTTATGCACATGAAGATTGAAAGGTCGTTTTTATCAATCGTCTTTGCGGGACTTCTCGACCCAACTATATGCCTCATCTTTATAGCGCTGATAGAACTGTTCTCTATCGTTATAATGATGGCCCATCAGATTGGGACGAACATCATCTCTTACAGATAGAATTAATTCTTTCGAAGCATTGTTGTCAACCAATGACATTAATGCAAGAGCATATCCGGCG
>JAFTNI010000004.1 GCA_017451975.1 Clostridia bacterium | reverse complement strand
TCACGAAAGGAAGAAGTGCAACGTGACGAGCGCGTTTGATAGCCTCTGTAAGTGCACGCTGATGTGCTGCGCATGTTCCTGTTACTCTTCTGGGAAGAATTTTGGAACGTTCGGAAATGAATTTATGGAGCTTTGCTGTATCTTTATAGTCGATAACAGTTGCTTTTTCAACGCAGAATACACATACTTTTTTTCTTCTGTGAACATTGCCGTTTCTTGCAGGTCTCTGTTCTCTGTTTTCCATGGTAAAACCCTCCTATATTATTTTAAGTGATGCCCGTATGGGGATTAGAACGGAAGATCTTCGTCGCCGTCTACTTCTTCAAATTTGGGTGCTACACCCGCTTCGGAAGCAAAGGACGGAGCCGGAAAATCATCGTTGCGAGGAGCATATGTGCTCGCTTCGCCTTTCTTTTCAACGAAAGTCGCTTCATCTGCAACAACTTCCGTAGCATAACGTTTGGAGCCGTCGTTAGCCGTCCAGCTTCTTGTCTGGAGCGAACCGCAAATGCAAATAGCATTGCCTTTTCTGAAATACTTGGAAATAAATTCAGCGGTAGTTCTCCACGCGACAATGTTGATAAAGTCGCTCTGAGGTTGTTCGCCTGCTCTGGTATATTTACGTGTAACACCTATAGAGAAGGATGTTACGCTAACGCCAGAGGGAGTCTGCTTAAGCTCCGGGTCAGCCGTGAGGTGACCGATAAGAATAACCTTATTAAGACTTGCCATTTTGACTTTTCCTCCTAATAAAATTTACGCTACTTTGATTGTCATAGAGCGCATAACGTCTTCATTGATGTTAAACTGACGTTCAAGCTCAGCAACAAAGCTTGTTTCTGCTTTGTAGTTTACGAGCACGTAGTAACCTTCTGTAAGATCGTTGATGGGGTATGCAAGCTTGCGTTTGCCCCATTCGTTGAAAGATTCTACTTCACCGTTAGCTTCGATAAGAGCTTTGAATTTAGCAACAACTGCTGCAACAGCTTCTTCACCCTTTACTGTTTCAACGATGAACATCGTTTCATAGGACGCTTTAATGTTTTCCATTATGACTACACCTCCTTTTGGACATAAGGCCGCGGACCGTTTGAATTATTTATCCGCAACAAGGAGAAAGCACTTCTTAATGCTTTTCCGAACATGTATTTTATCATATTTATATAAATTTGTCAATCTTTTTTTGCAATTTATTTCGAAAATTCTGAATATTTTGTATATTTTTTGAGGGCGCGGCGTTTTTTTCACGCCGTGCCCTCTTTTTTCAAAATTTATCTATCTCTATTTTCTTTGCATCTATTGCAAAATCCTTACCCAGGAAAATTTTCCCCTCTGCGTTGAAGCGCGCGGGCTCGTCGGAAACGAAATAGCGTATTTCCCCCCTGCCCTTGCGCGCGGAAAGCAAGCCGTTTTCAAAAAGTGTTTTTGCCACGGCGCGCGCCGCCTCGCTTGCGGGGTTTATGAGCGTAACACCGGGAAGCGCGGCGCTTATCGCCTTTTCCAATATCGGGAAGTGTGTGCAGCCCAGCACCAGCGTGTCTACCTCGCCGCGAAACGGCGCAAGGTAGCGCTCGCAGGCAAGGCGCGTTATTTCGTCTCCCTCGGCGGTAAAGCCGTATTCCACAAGCGGCACAAAAAGCGGGCAGGCGCACTGCAAAACCGTTGCTCGCACATCTATTGACTCGATTTTTCGCTTGAAAATGCCCGAATTCACCGTCGCCTGCGTACCGATGATGCCAATGCGCTTCGTTTTTGAAGCGGCGTAAGCTTCGCGCGCGGCATCCTCCACAACGCCGAAAACGGGAATATCCGTAAGCGCCTCTATGCACTCAAGCGCGTTGGAGCTTACCGTGCCGCAAGCGGCAAGAATAGCCTTTACGCCGTGGGAAAGCAAAAAGCTTGCATCCTGCGCGGTATATTTGCGTATAGTTTCGCGTGATTTGGAGCCGTAAGGCACTCTGCCCGTATCTCCAAAATATATAATATTTTCGTGCGGCAGAAGACGCGCAAGCTCGCGCACAGCCGAGAGCCCGCCAAGGCCGCTATCGAAAACACCTATTGCGCTTTCGTTTGACATAAAATGCTCCTTTTGAGTTAATGTTGGCGCGGGAGTGAAATCTACCCTACCAATTATATTATTAATTTCACGGTTTTATAACCGCACCGCGCACGTTTCCGCCGTAATCGCGGAAGATTTCGCAGGGCAAGCCCGCGCACGCGCAAAGCGCGCGAAGCGCGTTTTCCTGGTCGTAGCCTATTTCAAAAATTATCGCTCCGCCTTCTTTTAGCTTATGGGGCAGAATTTCAATAAATCTTCTGTAAAATATAAGCCCATCCTCGCCGCCGTCGAGTGCGAGCATCGGCTCGCAGTGTACCTCTGCCGAAAGCGCAGCGATATCGCCCGTGGGTATATACGGCGGGTTGGAAACTATAAGGTCGTATTTTTCCGCGCGCCCCTCAAATTCCGCCGAAAGAGCGTCGCACATTTCGAAGCGCACCTTGCCCGCAAGACCGCATTTTTCGGCGTTTTTCCTTGCAATATCGAGCGCATCGGGGGAAATATCAAGCCCCAGCACGTCTGCGCGGGAGTTTTCGGCAATGGCAAGGGCTATGCAGCCGCTGCCCGTGCAAATATCCAACACATTTGCACTGCGCCCGCCAAGGAAATCGAGCGCCCTTTCCACTATAACCTCCGTATCGGCACGCGGCGTAAGGCAAGCCGCCGTAACGTAAAGGTTCAAGCCGAAAAAATCTGCGTTTCCGAGTATATATGCAAGAGGCTCGCCGCTTTTGCGGCGAGCAATGATATTTTCGGCTTCTTTTATTTTATCGGGCGCTTCCTCGCGCATGGCAAGCGAAAGCGCGCGCCTGTCAAGCCCGAAGAGGTGGCAGGTGGCTTTTTCCGCCTCGTAAGCGGCGTATTCGCCCGATACCTCGGCCAAAGCCGCGGCAATATATTTTTTATACTGAAAATATGTCATTTTTCCTCGCTGTTTTCCGTTTCGTCTGCTTCTGTTTCCTCTGCCTTCTCCGCCTCGGCTTCCTCTGCCGCCTCTGGAGGGAATTCCTCGGGCATAGCCGCCTTGAGCGAAGCTATGGCGCATTCTATCTGGCTATCGTCGGGCTCGCGCGTGGTAATTCTCTGCATCCAGAGCCCGGGGGCGGAAAGCACGCGCACGATGAAATTATCGTGCTTGCCCGCATACATAAGAAATTCATAGCCAATACCCATTACAAGCGGAAGCATGAGAAGCTTGCAGATCACGCGCAAAAGCTGGTTATGCCAGGGAATGAACATACCCGAAATAATGCTGAGCGCAAGCATTACGAACATAAAGCTCGTACCGCAACGGGGGTGGAAGCGCGATTGCTCGCGCACGTTTTCCACGGTAAGCTCCTTGCCTGCCTCGTAGCAGAAAATAGATTTATGCTCGGCGCCGTGGTATTCAAAAGTTCTGCGTATATCCTTCATAAGCGAAACGAGCGAGAGGTAAGCAACGAAAATGCCGATTTTTATTGCGCCCTCCACAACGCTTTTCCACATTCCAAGATCGCCCGTGAGCATTTCCAGAAGATTTGTGAGAAACGTGGGAAGCCAGAAGAAAAGCACAACGAAAAGCACAACCGCCAGCACCATGGCGACCGTCATAATAGCGTTCATTATTTTATCGCCGAAGGTTTTTGAAAGCCAACGTTCAAATTTGCTGTCGCCCATATCCTCGTCTATGCCCATCATCTCGGCAGATTCACCGAGCGTGGAAAAGGAAAGGCGCATGGAATCTATAAAGTTTACCACACCGCGTATGACCGGTATGCTGAATAAGGAGGACCTGGTTTTGAAGGCAACGAATTTTGAATTTTTCGTTACCATAGAGCCGTCCTCTTTGCGAACGGTGAGCGAAACGTTATCGCCGCTCTTCATCATAACCCCCTCCAGCACAGCCTGACCGCCGACCTTGCCGCGCTTTTCGGGAAGATAACAAGTTTTATTTTTACTCATTTTTTTACCTTTCTTTAAAATTTTATATAACAGAATTATTGTATCACATAAATGTTAATAAATAAAGATGAAAAACAAAAAAAGTCGCTTTTTTAAGCGACTTTCTTTTGGAAATTAGTTTTAAGAAAGGAAAATGTACGCTGCAACCGTAAGAACAGCGAAAACAACAGCGCTTATCGTTGTGAAGCGAGCAAGCTTCTTTTCTTTTGTCTGACCCTGGTTTTTCCCAAAGAAAGAATCTGCAGAAGTGCCGCCGATAGCGCCGGAAAGACCGCGCTTCTTAGAGCTCTGGAAAAGAACGAGTACCACGATAACGAGGGAAACGAAAATGATAAGACCGCCGAGTACATAGGAAAGAACAGTTGCCATTTTATAAACCTCCGATTAGGCGAAATGTAACGCCGATTTTTCTTTTAATGGAAAAGGGGTTAAATCCCCCGTGCCGATAATTACATTTAATCATACCACAATAAAAACAAAATTGCAAGTGTTTTTTTGAAAGTATTGCAAATTAATATAAAAAATTTTATATTTTTGCAGCTTTTCTGCTTAAAGCTCTGTTTTCTTTACCTCGTGCTCAACCTCGCAAGGGGTGCAGATGCACGCGCGGTAGAGGTAAATATTTCGAAATTCCTGAAAAAAAGCATCCTTCTGGTAAATTTCGTTTACAAACATAGAAGCTTTTCCGCGGCGGAAGCCGCATTTGAGCGCCTTAAGGCCCATAGAAAAGCCCGTGCCGCGCATTTTAACGTAGCTTTCGCGTATAGTCCAGAGGCGGCAGAAAGCCTCTGTGGGGTTGGGCGACATCATTATAACGCTCTGCTCAGGCGTAGAAAAAAATCTGCCCGCTATGTTCATAAGGTCGTGGGGGTTTTCAAAGCTTTCAATGTCAAGCCCGCATTCCACGTCGGAAACGGTGCAGGCAACGATATTGCCGCTGTGGGAAATATTGAAAAATTTACCCGTTTCGCCCTTGAGGTAAGGCTTTTCGAATTCGTTTTTCTCTATTTTGGGGTTTTCAATGCCGAAAACCTCCTTAAGCGCGTAATCGCGCAAAAGCTCTGCTGCAAGAAGCTCTGCCTTCACCGCGTCATTTCTCACGCGCTCAACGCGCGCGCGTCTTTCTTCGGAAACTGCGGGGAGCTTTTCGTAAAAGTAAGGCGTAAGCTCGCCCTTTTCTCTATCGTAAAATTTATCTGTATCTGCAAAAAATGTTTTAGCAAAATGGCTCATTTTTAACTCCGTGTATTAATAATTATGAAATATTTTTCTTGAAGTAAAGTAATAATAACACAAATATATAATAAAGTCAACCGCAGAGGAAAAGAAAATACGCGGAAATTCCCTTGCACACTATTGACACATTCATGTTAAACATGATAAAATAATATATATTAGGAAATTTTTACAGAAAAGGATGTTTTACTATGATAAAAGCTGTAGTATTTGACCTCGACGGTACACTTGCCAACACTTTTGATGACCTTCGCGCCTCCATAGACGATATGCGCGCTGCTTTCGGCCTCGGCCCCATCTCCTACGAGCAGATGACGTCGTTTATAAACGCTTCCCTTCGCGGCTTTGCAGAGGGCGGGCTCGGCGGCGAAAGAACCGAGGAAGAAATCGAAAAAGCTATGAAGATCTACGTTGATGCTTACGCCGTGCATTACATCGAAAAAACCTGCATTTACGAAGGGCTTCCCGAGCTTCTCGCTTCCCTTCGCGAAAAAGGCGTTAAAATAGCCGTTTACTCCAATAAAATGGCAGATTACGTAAAGAAAATCTGTATAAAGCTTTACGGCGAAGAAACGTTTGAGGTTCTTATGGGCCCCGACGGCATCACCCCTAAGCCCGACCCTATGGGCGCGCTTATCGCCGCAGAGAAAATGGGCGTTTCCCCCGCTGAAACCGCGTACGTTGGCGACTCTGTTACAGATATGAAAACAGGCATTGCCGCAGGCATGAACACCATCGGCGTTTCCTGGGGCTTTACGGCAAGAGAGGATCTCGTAGCCGCAGGCGCACATAAAATTGCCGATACCGTAGAGGGTCTTGGCGAAATACTCGCATCCCTTTAAGAATAAACATTAAAAAAATACACAAAATAAAAATAATAAAATCAAGGAGAATAAAAAAATGAAACTTCCCTTCAATATTGACCTTTCCGGAAAAGTTTGCGTTGTAACAGGCGGTGCAGGCGTGCTTTGCGCAGGCTTTGCAAAAACAGTTGCCGCTTGCGGTGCAAACGTTGCAATCCTCGACCTCAACGAAGAAATGGCAAAAAAGGTTGCCGCTGAAATCGAAGCAGAAGGCGGAAAAGCTATCGGCGTTAAAACAAACGTGCTTGAACGCGCGAGCGTTGAAGCTGCAAGAGAAGAAATTCTCGCGGCTTTCGGCACTTGCGATATCCTTATAAACGGCGCAGGCGGCAATAACCCCCGCGGCACAACTACAAAAGAATACCTCTTCCCCGAAGATATCGACGGCATCGAAGGCATTACAACGTTCTTCGACCTCGACCCCAAGGGCATTGAATTTGTTTTCAACCTCAACTTCCTGGGCACGCTTATCCCCACACAGGTATTCGCGCGCGATATGGCTAAAAAAGAAGGCTCTATCATCATCAATATCTCCAGCATGAACAGCTTCCGCCCCCTTACGAAGATTCCCGCATACAGCGGCGCAAAAGCGGCTGTTTCCAACTTCACACAGTGGCTTGCAGTTCACTTCTCCAAGGTTGGCATCCGCGTTAACGCTATCGCTCCCGGCTTCTTCGTAACAAACCAAAACCAGGCTCTTCTTATGAACCCCGACGACTCTTACACGGAAAGAAGCATCAAAATTCTTTCCCACACACCCATGAACCGCTTCGGCACACCCGAGGACCTCACGGGTACACTCCTCTGGCTCTGCGATAACAACGCTTCCGGCTTTGTAAACGGCGTTGTTGTTCCCGTAGACGGCGGCTTTGCAGCTTACTCCGGCGTATGATTTTCCCCGAGGATAAAAACCTCGCCCGTGCGCTTGAATTCACCGTGGAAATGGACAAAATGAAAAGCATTTTTCGCCGTTCCTCCATTTTCGACGGTTCAAGGCGCGAAAACGACGCGGAACATTCCTTTCACATCGCCGTTATGGCGCTCGCTTTCGAAAAATACGCGCCAGAAGGCGTAAACCTTCTGCGCGTGCTGAAAATGCTTCTCGTTCACGACATTGTGGAAATTGACGCAGGCGATACGTTTGCTTACGATAAAGAAGCGAACCTTACAAAAAAGGAGCGCGAGGAAAAAGCGGCATCAAGGCTCTTTTCCATGATAGAGAACGGGCAGGAGCTTCGTGCACTTTGGGAAGAGTTTGATGCTATGCAAACGCCCGATGCGCTCTATGCCATCAGCCTGGACAGGCTCGAGCCATTCCTTGCAAACTGCCTTAACAAGGGCGATACGTGGTTTGCAGGCGGTGTTGGCAAAGAAGCCATTCTCAAAAGAATGGCGCCCATAGAAAAAGGCATTCCCGCGCTATGGCCCACGATTCTCGATTTGATAGAAGAAAACGTGGAAAACGGATATGTAAGTGATTGATAATAAAACTCCGACAGGTTTCTCTGTTGTTCTTAACGGAGAAATTGCAAAAGTACAGAAACCGCAGATTGATTTTCTGCGGTTTTTGTGCTATAATAGGGGTATGGGCACAGCCGATACATTTGTAATACAAATGCGAAACTGGCGATAAATAAAGGGGTACAGTATGAAGTGTGGAATATGTGTATGTGGACTGAATGGAAGTGGTAAAACAACACTCGCCGATGCGCTTGCAAAAGCATTAAACTTTATACATATGGATATAGAGCAATATTATTTTACTTCCACACATAATCCGTATGCTTCATCAAGAACGAGAGAAGAAGTTGAACGGTTGCTATTAGAGGATATAAAGAAAAATCCTTGTTTTGTTTTTTCTGCTGTTAATGGAAATATGACTCCAGAGATCAATGACAATTATACGCTTGTAGTATACCTTGATGTTTCCCTTAACGTTCGTATGAAAAGGATCCGGCAAAGAGCTATTGATAATTTCGGCGATAGGGTTCTTCCGAGCGGAGATATGTACGAGCAAGAAGAAAAGTTTTTTGCATTTGCAGAAAAAAGAACTCCAGATAAGATAGAGAATTGGCTTAAAACATTATCGTGCAAATCCATTAGGCTTGATGGAACAAAATCTATACAAGAAAACGTTGAACTTATAAAAAGCCTTCTCCTGTGGGAGAAGGGGGACCGCGTTAGCGGTGGATGAGGAGTCAAAATGATACCTTACAATAAAAAGCTCGTGTCAAATGCGCGAACACTACGAAAAAATATGACACCCGAAGAAAATCATTTATGGTATGATTTTATAAAAAGACTCCCATTTAACGTAAGGCGGCAGCATAATATTGAAAACTATATCGTTGATTTTTACATAGCGGAAAAGAAGATCGTAATTGAGGTGGACGGCAGACAACATCTATTGCCTGAACACAAAGAAGCAGACGAACAAAGAGATTCAGACTTATCTTCTTGGGGGATAACTGTTTTACGATATTCCAACAATAATATACGAAATAATTTCAACTCTGTTGGAGAGGATATATTGAAGCATCTTGAGTTGAACTCTCGTGATCTTAAGCCTGTGAGATAACACCTCATCCACCACTTCGTGGTCCCCCTTCTCCCACTGGAGAAGGCTTGGTTAAACCGCTTCTTCTGCTGCTTATAAAATAAAAATTCCCACAAGCCATTTGGTTGGTCTGTGGGAATTTTACGTTATGGTGATTTCTCCGATAAGAACATCACGCATTCTCTGTCGGAGTTTTTTTCGGATTTCACGGGAGGAGCAAGACCTCATCTACCCATTTATTACATTGCCTTATATTTTTCGTCAATAAATTCTTCTGCCGTTTTTGCAAGCTTTTCTCCTGCGAACGTAATTGTGCCCTCGTGAGAAACATACATAAGCCAATTTTTTATATTGTCAAAATAAAACGCTTCCTCCATCCACGGGAAATTATATGCTTCGCCGTCTTTTTCATAAATAAGCTTTTTCAAGTCCACTTCATTCAGCTCAAGCGCGTGTGCTTGCATTTGAAAAAGCATCGCTTTTTCTATACCGCAAACATTAAGCACATTTTCCAAGGCAGCTATGCTCTCTTTTTCCTTATAGATTTTATCAAGATCGTATACACGCACGGGTATTCCCTTTTTAAGCGGCGCCAAAGGATAAAAATAAAAGCTTTCTTCTATCCCTGTGTAATACTTAATAAATTTTATGAGCTCATCAAAAACGCGTTTGCTTTCGCCACCACGCTTGCTTGCTTCGGCTCTTATAATGTTAAATCCCCTGTCCATCGCATTCGCCTCCTTCTTATATTAATTTTACCATATACCAAATACAAAAGCAATAAACGAATATATTCAGGCAAAATAATATTTCAAAAATTCCGTATACCGTAGGGGCGCGGCTTACTGCTCCCGCATTTCGCTGATATCTCACTTCGTTTTTTCGGGATGAGCCAAATTCCCCGATAAAATCTCCCCCACCCCTTGCAAACTTCCTCGCGCGGTGATACAATATATAGAAACATTCAAAAAAGGTGATGATACTTTGAAAAAAGACAATATAAACTACAAAAAAACCATAAGCGCGGCTTTCGTTTCCAGCATACCTATACTCGCGGGGTACATAATGCTCGGCATGGGCTTCGGTATATTGCTAAGCGAGCAAGGCTATGGGCCGCTATGGGCGCTTTTTATGAGCGTTACAATGTATGCGGGCTCTATGCAGTACGTCGGCGTTGACCTGCTGGCAAGCGGAGCAAGCCTCATAAACACCGCTATTATGACGCTTATGGTAAACGCACGCCATATTTTCTACGGCATTTCTATGGTAGATAAATACCGCGGCGCAGGCAAAAAGAAATTTTATATGGTTTTCGGCCTGACCGACGAAAACTATTCGCTTCTTTGCGAAGCAAAAGTGCCCGAGGATGTAGACAGGCACACCTATAGCTTTTTCGTAACGCTTTTCGACCACTGCTATTGGATAACGGGCTGCGTGCTCGGCGCAGTAATCGGCACGGTCGTGCCGTTTGAATTCAAAGGGGTGGAGTTTGTGCTTACGGCGCTTTTCGTCGCTATTTTCACAGACCAGTGGCTTTCTACAAAAGACCACGTGCCCGCGCTCATCGGTGCGCTTTCCACAGCCGCCTGCCTTTTCATTTTCGGCAGCGAAAATTTTCTTATTCCCGCAATGATAACCATAACCCTT
>JAFTNI010000064.1 GCA_017451975.1 Clostridia bacterium | reverse complement strand
TATCGGAAAGTATTTTTCCGCCTTCGCCCTCGGCTCTTTCCACAAGGCCGCTAAGCCCTGCTTTTTTGCAAAAATCGAATGAGCTTTGAAGCCCAACCTTTGCAAGTACCTCCACCGCCACGGTATTGACGGAGTTATATATAGCCTTATTCACCGTGGTGAGCCCCGAGTATATGCGGGGGTTATTTTTCGGCCATAGGCTGTAGCCCGAGGATGTTTTTGTGAATTTTACGGGTACGTCGTCGAAAACGCTTGCCCATGTTATAAGATTTTTTTCTATGGCGGGGGTATATACTGAAATGGGCTTCAACGAGGAGCCGGGCGAGCGCCGCGCTTTCGTGGCAAGGCAAAAAGCGCGGTTGGCGCTTTTTTCGCCTCGCCCGCCTGCTATGGCTCTTATAGCGCCCGTTTTACCGTCTATTATAACCGCGGCGGAATCGGGCGTGCCAACCTCGCTTGCAGGGAAGTTCTTTGCGTTTTTGTAAAATTCTTCTATCATATTCTGCATACCCGGGTTGAGCGTGGTATGAACGGTAAGCCCGCCCGAGTATACCGTGGCGGAAGCCCTTTCCCGCGTGATGCCGTATTTTTCCGCAAGCTCTGCTATAACGTCTTCTATAACGGCATCGGCAAACCACGAGTGTATTTCCTCGCTTGCCGCCTTTTCCTTTTGCTCTGCAAGCAGAAGCAGCGTGCCCACGGCTTCTGCGTATTCTTCCTCGGTTATACAGCCGAGCTCGCGCATTCTTGCAAGCACGGTGTTTCTGCGCTCGGTGTTGTTTTCGGGCTTGCGAAGCGGGTCGTAGCGCGAAGGGTTCTGCACTATGGCGGCGAGCGACGCGCACTCGGCAAGCGAAAGCTCGCGCACGTTTTTGTCGAAATATTTTTCCGCCGCCGTCTGCACGCCGAAGCAACCCGAGGAAAGGTAGACGTTATTCAGGTAAAGCTCCAGAATTTCTTCTTTCGAAAGCTTTTCTTCCAGCGCAAGCGCGCGCATTATTTCCGTAAGCTTTCGCTTTACGGTAACCTCGTTTTCACCCGTAAGGTTTTTCACGAGTTGCTGAGTTATTGTAGAGCCGCCATAGCTTTTGCCGCCGAAAAAGTTAAGCACGGCACCAAGCGTGCGCTTGTAATCTACGCCGCTGTGCTCGTAAAACCTGTGGTCCTCTATAGCGATGAAGGCTTTCTGAAGGTTCGAGGGAATATCGGATATATCCGCCCATATGCGGTTTTCCTCGCCGTGAAGGCGAAGCAGCTCGGCTTCGCTCCCGTCTGGTTTGGTATAATATATTTTTGTTGTAAGCCCAAGGTTTCCTGCCAGCATTTCAATATCCAGCTCTGCATCGATATTCTTCATATATAAATATAGCGAAGAAGCAAGCGCGCCCGCAGAAAGCAAGCCGACAAGGAAAACGAAGAGCAAAACCATGCCTATAACCTTTAAAGGTCTGCGTTTCTTTTTTATAAAAATCACCTCTTTTTGAATATTGTGCGTTATATGGGCGAACAATAAACATAAAAATATGTGTATGGCGAGGTTGATTTATGAAGAAAGGGAAGAAAATTGAAGGTATCAGAAAATTCTTTGCGACGGTCAGCGTTTGCGCGCTTGCCTTTGCATTGGGCTATGGCTTCGGAATAAAGCAAAACGTGCAAAGCATTGTTTTCGACGTTCAGGAAAAGGCGGCAAACGCGCAGAAAAGCGAAGGCGGCTACAGCGCCATACTTTCGGGGAAATGGATATATATTTATAACGATATGGGCGCGCTTTGCGATACGGTCTACGTCTACACGGAGTATATGACAGAGGAAGATAAAGCGGCGCTTTCGGGCGGTGTGGAATTTGAAAATGAGGCGGAAATGCGCGAATTTTTAGATGTGTTTGAATAAAAAACAGGAGGCGAAAGCCTCCTGTTTAAATTGTCGCAAAGCCATCTCCGCGGTCATCCTCGAGCGAAGCGAAGGAGTTCGCGGCGGTAAAAATTTGGGCTTTTGCTCCTTTCACTTCAGCACAACGCCGCTTTCGCCCAAAAGCGTGCGGAGGTATGCCATCATATTCGGGCGCACGTCTATACCTGCGCTGTATTTTTCATATTTTTTCTCTTTTTCGTTATAGATTATAACGGGCGTTCTGCCTTCGAAAATGGAAATAATGCTCATAACCTTTCGGAAAACCTCGCTTTCCTTATCGGGCACTTTAAGGTAGAGCTTTCTATCCTTCGGCGCTTCGGGCACATAAGCCTCCACGCGCTCGCGCTCCGTGGGCGGCGGGGTGCTGGGCATAGGCGCGCTGCCGGCTCGCCTTCTCGCCGCGGCTTCTTCAGGCAAGCCCTCGGAAATGAGGTTTACGGCGGAAACGAGAATTTTCGGCGCTTTGCCTTCCTCGGCGGAAATTTCGCCGCGTAGGCAAATTGCCGTGTCCTTCATGAGAATATGCGAGCAATCGCCAAAAACTTTTGGGAATACCACAAGCTCTATTTCGCCCGTTTTATCCTCTATGGTGATGAACGCCATAGAAGCGCCGTTTTTCGTGGTTTTAACGGTTTTGGTGTTGATAATACCGCAAAGCTTAACTTTCTGCTTATCGGTAAAGGCTATAGCACTTTCGTCGGCTTCCGCTGCTTCTTCCTCCTCGCTGAATGAGGCAAGAATTGCGCCTATGGGCATGGGCAGGATTTCTTCTATTGCCTCTGCATAATCGTCAAGCGGGTGGCCCGAGAAGTACATTCCCGTAAACTCCTTTTCCTGCCTTAGCTTTTCCTTCACGGAATATTCGGGAATATCGGGGTAATTATATTTATCCGTATCGCCAAAGGTTTCCTTTGCGGAAATATTGCCGAGCGTGAAAAGGTCCATCTGGTCGGCGTTTTGCTCGCGCGCACGGCGAAGGTACATATCCACTATCGTTTCGTATTCAGAGTGCAGGGCGCTTCTCGGTGTGCCCAAAGCATCGAAAGCGCCGCTGCCGATGAGCGCTTCAACCTGTCGCTTATTTAGCTCGTAAGTGCTCATACGCTTTGCGAAATCCACAAACGAAGTAAAAGCGCCGTTTTCCTCTCTTTCCGCGATAACTCGGGAAAGGAAGGCATCACCTACGTTTTTTATGCCGAGCAAGCCGAAGCGAACAGATTTTTTTCCGCCCGCGCCCGTTGTTACGTGGTATGTTTTGCGGCTTTCGTTAATATCGGGGCCGAGCACCTCTATGCGCATTTTGCGCGCCTCCTCTATGTAAGAGGCGCTTTTTGTTATATTGTCGGAAACAGATGAAATGAGCGATGCGAAATATTCGCAGGGGTAGTGCGCCTTAAGGTATGCCGTGCGGTAGGAAAGGTAGGCATAGGCCGTGGCGTGGCTTTTATTGAAGGCGTACTTTGCAAAATCTGCCATATCGGAAAATATTTCTTCTGCATCCTCAAGCGAAAGCCCTGCGGCGAGCGCGCCCGTGCAAATCGTGCGCCCCTCGGCATCCTTTTCGCCGTAGATAAATGCTTCGTGCTCTTTTTCCATTTCGCCGCTTTTTTTCTTCGACATGGCGCGGCGCACAATATCGGCGCGCCCGAAGGAGAAGCCCGCGAGCGTGCGGCATATCTGCATAACCTGCTCCTGGTAGATAATACAGCCCGAGGTGCCCCCAAGTATATCGCGCAGGGCTTCGCATTTATACGTCACCTTTTCGGGGTGCTTGCGGTTGGCAAGGAAAAGAGGAATGGAATCCATGGGCCCGGGGCGGTAGAGCGCTATTGCAAGCACGATATCTTCAATGTTGCGCGGCTGCATATTCATAAGCAGCTTGCGCATACCCGCGCTTTCAAGCTGGAAAAGCCCTTCGGTTTTTCCTTGGGCGAGAATGGTATAAGCACCCTCGTCGTCAAGCGGTATTTTATTTATATCAAAGTCGGGCGTGTGCTCGCGTATCTGCTTTTCCGTATCGGAAATGATGGTTAGGTAGCGCAAGCCAAGAAAGTCGAATTTCAAAAGCCCGAGCCCCGCCACTGTGTCCATGGTAAATTGCGTAAGCGTCATATCGCTTGAAACCGCGCATGGCACGTATTCGTAAACGGGGCGGTCTGTTATAACTATACCCGCGGCGTGCGCGGAAACATGGCGCGGCATACCTTCAAGCTGAAGTGAGATATCTATAAGCTTTTTTACTTCCGCGCTGGAATTGTACATTTCGCCTATTTTGCCCTTGAGCGCATCGGCGAGCGTAACGCCGAGGTCGTTCGGCACCGCCTTTGCCACAACGTCGACGTCGGCATAGTTCATGCCGAGCGCACGTCCCACGTCGCGTATAACTGCTTTTGCCGAAAGTGTACCGAAGGTAGCAATACCGCAAACGTGGTCTTTGCCGTATTTTTCGGCAACATAATCTATAACCTCGCCGCGGCGGTCGTAGCAGAAGTCCGTATCAAAGTCGGGCATGCTTACACGCTCGGGGTTAAGGAAGCGTTCAAACATAAGGTCGTATTTTATAGAGTCTACGTCGGTAATACCGCAGAGGTAGGCAACTATGCTTCCCGCGCCGCTGCCCCTTCCGGGGCCCGTGGGTATGCCGCGCGCTTTTGCGGCGGCTATGAAGTCCTGCACGATGAGGTAATATTCCGAATACCCCATTTTTGAAATGACGGAAAGCTCGTATTCTATTCTTTCAAGGTATTCCTCTTTAGGGTGCTTTTCCGTGAAAACTATTTCGCCCGAGGAAACCTTGCGCTCGAAACCCTCGCGCGCAAGGCGTGCGAGGTAATCGCAGGGCGCTTCGCCCGTTTCGGGCACGAAGCGGGGAAGGTAGAGCTTATCGAAGCAGAAATCGAAATTGCAGGCATCGGCAATTTTCTGCGTGTTGGCGCAAGCGTCGGGGTAGGCGGCAAAAAGCCTTTCCATATCTGCTGTGCTTTTATAGTAGAACTCGTCCGTTTCAAAGCCGAAGGGTCTGCCGTCGGTAAATTTGGTGTTCGTTTGTATGCACATAAGCACGGCTTGCGTGTCGGCATCGGCGCGGCGCAGGTAGTGAACGTCGTTTGTGGCTACAAGCGGAATGCCCGTTTCGCCGTGGAGCGAAAGCAAGGCTTCGCAAACCTCGCGCTGGCCCTGCATACCGTGGTCCTGAAGCTCAAGGTAAAAATTGCCTTTACCGAAGATTTTTTCAAGCTCCAGCGCGTGCTCGCGCGCGCGTTCGAAATCGCCTGCGATTATCATTTTCGGTATGAAGCCCGCAAGGCAGGCGGAAAGGCACACGAGCCCTTCGCTATGCGCGCGCAGAAGCTCCATATCCACACGGGGCTTTGAATAAAAGCCTTCTGTATACCCGCGCGAAACCATATAGCAAAGGTTTTTATAGCCTGCCTCGTTTTTGCAGAGCAGAACGAGGTGGTAGCGCGCGGATTCCTCTGTGCGCGTTTTATCAAATCTCGAGCCGTGGGCAACGTATACCTCACAGCCTATGATGGGCTTTACGCCCTCCTTTTTGCACGCCTTATAGAAATCTACCGCGCCGAACATTGCGCCGTGGTCGGTTATGGCGACGGCGTTGTGACCCATGGCGGCGGCTATTTTCGGTATTTCCGAAATTCGGCAAGCGCCGTCGAGCAGGCTGTATTCCGAGTGAAGGTGAAGGTGAACGAATGGCACGGGAAATTCCTCCTTAAAGCTTTGCTTTTATTCTTCTTCTTCTTTTTCTTTATGCTGTTCGTAAAATTTCATTATTTTTGCAAGGACCTTGCTCACTTGCGATTTTGAAATGGGTGGGTTCATCATTTCGCCCAGGTCCTTTTGCGAAATTTCGCAGTTTTCTGCGCGCAGGCGCGCGAGCTCTTGCATTTGCGGTGTCATTTCTTCAAACTTGCCGCTTTTGCGCAGGCTTTCAATAGCCTCCTGCTGCGCAATTGCCACGCCCAGCGTTTTGCCGAGGTTGGCAACCTCGAAGTTGGAGTGGCGGTTTGCTTGGTTGCGCATTTCGCGCATGATTTTTTCGTTCATAATATCGAGCGAAGCCTTCGTAGCGCCGATAAGCGTAAGAAAATCTTCCACCATGGCGCTTTCGCGGTAATAGATTATCTGGCTTGCTTTGCGCGCGGAAATTTTGGGCATACCTATCTTTTCGGAAAGCAGCACCGCCGTGTCCACGGCGAGGTCGGCGTGCGGCGTGGAAATTTCCAGGTGGTAGGAATGGTCGGGCGAGTTTACGAAGCCCGCGGAAAGGAAGGCACCGCGAATATACGCCTTTGCGCATTTTCGGCAGGTGAAAAGGTGTTTGTTTACCTTATGTATGTTTTCCTCGCCGCCGAAAAGCGCGAAAAGGCGGGAAATGCTTTCGCTATCGGTTATTTCCGTTTTATAAACGGAAGTGCTTTTGTTTTCCTTTATTTCGGGTGTGGCGGTAACGTCTGCGCATATAAGCAGAAGGGAAGTGAAAATATCTGAAACCTCGGGGGTTTCCGTTATGAATTTTACCCCGTTTCCGTCAAACGCAGAGGCGTAAGAGAGCATTGCGCGCAGCTCCGCAGCGGCGCAGCAATCGCGCTCGGGCGGCAGCGCGGAAACAGAGGCTTTGGCATTACCTGAAAAAGACATAATATTCCGTCCTTTGCTTTATTCTATATACATTATTTCCGTTTCCAGCATAACGCCGAAAAGGCGGAAAACTTCTTCTTTTGTTTTTTCTATCAGCTCAAGCACGTCTTGCGAGGTGGCGCCGCCTGCGTTTACAATAAAGCCTGCGTGCTTGCGCGAAACCTCGGCTCCGCCTATGCGCAAGCCCTTGAGCCCTGCGTCCTCTATATATTTCCCTGCAAAGCCCGCGGAAGGGCGCTTGAAAACACTGCCCGCGCTGGGCATATCAAGCGGTTGGCTTTGGCGGCGCTTTTCCGTAAGCGCCTTCATTTTTGCTTCAATTTCGGCGTGCTCGCCTTTGCAGAGCTTGAAAAGGGAGGAAAGCACTATAAGCGGGCGCTTGCTGAAAACGCTTTGGCGGTATGCAAGCTCATGCTCCTCTGCCGTAAGCGTGAGTATTTCGTCTTTTTCTGTGTCGTAGCAGATACTTTCCACAAGAATGTGGGAAACTTCGCCGCCGTGTGCGCCCGCGTTCATATAAACCGCGCCGCCCACCGTGCCCGGTATGCCGAAAAGGAATTCCGCCCCGCAAAGGCTTTCGCGCGCGGCAAAATTGCAGAGCTCGGAAAGGCGCGTGCCCGCAAGGGCGCGCACACAGCCGTTTTCAAGCGAGATGCCCTTCATTTTCGTTGTGAGAATAACGAGCCCCGCAACGCCTTGCGAGGAAAGCAGAAGGTTGGAAGCTCCACCGAAAACGCGCGCGCGCACACCGTTCATTTTTGCTATTGTAAGAAGCGCGCAAAGCTCGCCTACCGTTTTGGGGAAGGCGCAGTATTCCGCAGGACCGCCGATTTTAAAGGTGCTGTGCTTTGCCAAGGGATAATTTTCAAAGCACTCGCATATATTATTAAATTCTTCTTTGAGAGTTATATTTTCAGACATAATAAGCTCCGTTTTTCGCGCCCTTTGCGGGCGCGCGATATTTCAATATAATATATATTCTACCATAAATATTCTCTTTTGTCATTGATTTTGAGAAAAAATTTTCCGCGCGCAAAATATTGTTGCTGAAAGGAAATTTTTGTCGAATTTTTGGGGCAAAATATTGCGCCTTGCGCTTGCAATTATTCGCTTAATATACTATAATATTAGTATATTGGGATAATTTGTGAAAAAATCAGGATTGGAGGGTTTGAAAAGATGGAAAACTACAAAAACGACCTGGCACCTTACCTTTTTTGCCAGGGAACAAACACATACTCCTACGATTATCTCGGCGTTCATAAATCAGAAAAAAACGGTGTTTTAAAATACACGTTCCGCGTTTGGGCGCCAAATGCGTACAGCGTTTTTCTCTGCGGCGATTTCAATAATTGGAGCGACAGCACTCCGATGAGAAAGGACGAGGATTCCGGTATATGGCAAGCCGAGCTTATAAGCAGAGTAGGGCTTGAAGGAAATAAATATAAGTATAAAATTATCGGCAAGAACGGGGTTCATATGAAGGCAGACCCGTTTGCCTTTGCTTCCGAAACGCTTAAAAACACGGCTTCCGTCGTTTACGATATAAAGGTTCACGAATGGCACGATGAAGCGTGGCGCGAAAAAGCGGCAGAGCGCTTTGGCAGAAACCCGAAATATTATTGCTCTGCTCCTGTTAATATTTACGAAATGCACCTGGGCTCCTGGAAAACGCGCGGCGGCAAAACCAACGTAGAGGGCGATGCGTACCTTAACTACCGCGAAATTGCCGATGAGCTTGCGCCTTACCTTTCCGATATGGGCTATACCCACGTAGAGCTCATGCCGGTTATGGAGCACCCCTTCGATGGCTCGTGGGGCTACCAGGTCGGCTCTTATTACTCGCCCACGGCGCGTTACGGCTCGCCTGCCGATTTTGCCTATTTTGTGGACAAGATGCACGCAAGCGGTATAGGCGTTATACTCGATTGGGTTCCCGCCCACTTCCCGAAGGACGAGCACGGACTTTACGAATTTGACGGAAGCCTGCTTTATGAATACAAGGGCAAGGACAGAATGGAACACAAGGGCTGGGGCACGCGCCTTTTCGATGTAGGCTACCCCGCGGTGCAATCCTTCCTTATTTCCAACGCACTTTTCTGGCTGCGCGAATACCACGTTGACGGCCTGAGGGTAGACGCGGTTGCCGCGATGCTATACCTCGATTTTGATAAAGACCCGGGCGAATGGGTGCCCAACGAATACGGTGACAATAAAAACCTTGAATCTGTTGCTTTCTTCCAAAAGCTTAACAAAGCTATTTTCGCGGAGTTCCCGTATACGTTTATGATAGCAGAGGAATCTGCTTCCTGGAACGCCATAACTAAGCCCGTGCACGAGGGCGGGCTCGGCTTCAACTTCAAATGGAATATGGGCTGGGCGAACGACGTTAACGAATACGTAAGCCTCGACCCGTTCTTCAGAAAGG
>JAFTNI010000063.1 GCA_017451975.1 Clostridia bacterium | reverse complement strand
CTTTGCCGAGGCTTTTTTATAAAAGCAATATAACCCCTCCCGCTGAGGCAAACGGCGGGGCTTGAAGGAAGTTCTTTGCCAAGGCTTTTTAAGAAAAGCAATGTAAACCCTTCCCGCTGAGGCAAACGGCGGGGCTTTAAGGAAGTTCTTTGCCGAGGCTTTTTAAGAAAAGCAATATAACCCCTCCCGCTGAGGCAAACGGCGGGATTTTAAGGAAGTTCTTTGCCAAGCTTTCTTTCAAGAAAGCGGAAAGGAGATAAAATTATGGCACTTGTACCAATGGTCGTTGAACAGACAGGCAGAGGAGAGCGCTCCTTTGATATATACTCCCGCCTTCTCAACGAAAGAATTGTATTTTTAACAGATGAGGTGAACGATACCACGGCTTCGCTCGTTGTGGCACAGCTCCTTCACCTTGAATCGCAGGACCCCGATAAGGATATCTGCCTCTATATCAATAGCCCCGGCGGCTCTGTTTCCGCAGGCTTCGCTATTTTCGATACGATGAACTATATCAAATGCGACGTTTCCACGGTTTGCATGGGTATGGCGGCTTCTATGGGTGCTTTCCTGCTCGCTGCGGGCGCACCCGGAAAAAGATATGCGCTCCCCAACAGCGAAATTATGATCCACCAACCCCTGGGCGGTATGCAGGGTCAGGCAAGCGATATTAAAATCCACGCCGACCACATTCTGCGCACACGCCAGAAGCTCAACGAAATACTCGCTCGCGAAACGGGCAAGAGCGTTGAGCAGATAGCGCTCGATACGGAAAGAGATAACTTCATGACGGCAGAGGAAGCTTGCGCTTACGGTCTTATAGATAAGGTTATTGAAAAGAGATAACCCAGAGGTGTAAACATGGCAGAAAACAGAAGTATGGAACCGAGATG
The DNA here is from genome assembly GCA_017451975.1 of Clostridia bacterium. GTDB lineage: Bacteria > Bacillota > Clostridia > Oscillospirales > CAG-272 > UMGS731. The sequence goes on along the minus strand of JAFTNI010000063.1, from coordinate 1,457 downwards.
CTGCTTCTGCGGCAGAAACGACCGCCAGGCAGAGGTGCTTATACCCTCGCCCATGGGCTTTTACATTTGTAACCAGTGCGTTTATGCTTGCAGCGAAATACTCGAGGAATATGAAAGGGAAAACCGCCCCGCGGCGGATATTCCCGAGCTTTCCGAGCTTCCCAAGCCGAAGGATATAAAAAAGATACTCGACGATTACGTGGTTGGCCAGGACGAAGCAAAGGTTGCGCTCGCCGTTGCGGTTTATAACCATTATAAGCGCATTTCACAGCCCAAGGAAAGCGAAGACGGCGTGGAGATACAGAAGAGCAACGTGCTACTTCTCGGCCCGACGGGCGTCGGAAAAACGTTTCTTGCACAAACTCTTGCAAGAACGCTCAAGGTGCCATTTGCTATAGCAGATGCGACCACTCTTACAGAGGCGGGCTACGTGGGCGAGGATGTTGAAAATATACTCCTTCGCCTTATTCAGGCGGCAGACGGCGACGTGGAGCTTGCAGAGCGCGGCATTATTTATATCGACGAAATCGATAAAATTTCACGCAAGAGCGAAAACCGTTCTATCACGCGCGACGTTTCGGGCGAGGGCGTGCAGCAGGCGCTGCTCAAGATACTTGAGGGCACTGTGGCAAACGTGCCACCGCAGGGCGGCAGAAAGCATCCCGAGCAGGAATTTATTCAGGTAAATACGCAGAATATACTCTTTATCTGCGGCGGTGCTTTCGACGGGCTTGAGGAAATAATAGGCAAGCGCGCGGGTAAGCAGGGCATCGGCTTCGGCGGCGAGGTCAAGAGCAAGGCAGAGAAGAAGGAAGGTGGCTTTTTCAAGGAAGCCACGGCGCACGATATTGTGAAGTACGGCCTTATTCCCGAGCTTGTGGGCAGAATTCCCGTTATAGTAAGCCTCGACCCGCTTGATGTGGAGGCGCTTGTGAATATTCTCACAAAGCCCCGCAACGCTATCGTAAAGCAGTATAAAAAGCTTTTCGGCTTCGATGAGCTTGAAATTGAATTCACAGAGGAAGCCGTAAGAAAGATAGCCGAGCTTGCGAAAGAGCGCGGCACGGGCGCGCGCGGCTTGCGCTCCATTATGGAAGAAATAATGCAGCCTATCATGTACGAATCCCCCACGCTCCGCGAGGAGAAGGGCGTTACGAAAATCATCGTAACGGAAAAGACGGTTACCGAAAAGGCATCGCCCGAATACGTATAACGAAGTGGACTTTGTAATAAAAATAAAAAATCTATGGCAAATAGGGCTTCATTCTAAAGGACAGTTTTCAAAAATACGGCATATCTATTTCAAGATATGCCGTATTTTGCATTTGTGTCCACAAATGCAGTGCTTGTCAGGAAAATTGACAAGTCATAGGTGAACAAAAAGGGCTCCCTTGTGTAAAGGGAGCTGTCAGAGAAGCTGACTTAGTGATTGTTCTACGAGATAATCAATATACTCG
>JAFTNI010000062.1 GCA_017451975.1 Clostridia bacterium | reverse complement strand
CCATAATTATTTCGTCGCACATATAGCCCTTGAATATCGGCGGAAAGTGAAGAAAAGCAAGCATTTCGCGCTCGCGCCCGTCGCGCTGCTTTGCCTCTTCGCGCAAGCGCAAGCCCTCGTCAAGGCTAAGCCCCAGGCGCACGACCTCGCGCGCCACTATTTTTTCGCTGTCTGCCCCGCGCACAGGCGCACCCTTTTCGTCGTTATACCACCCGCGCGAGCCGCATATTATAAAATCCTCGCAAACGTATGCGTTATTATGTAAAAAAGTTATTGTTTTATATTCGTTTTTTTCTATGAAAGCGCGCAGCTTCGACATAGTCTGCCACCAATAATCGTGGTTGCCCTTAAGTATTATTTTTTTACCCGGCAAGGCTTCTATAAAATCGAAATCTGCTTTCGCTTCCTCCACGGTCATGCCCCATGAAATATCGCCTGCAATAACCACGGTATCGTTTCCCCCCACCGCGCGCTTCCACTCTGCTTCGAGCTTTTCCGTATAGCCGCGCCACCGGGGGCCGAAAATATCCATGGGCTTTTCACACGAAAGCGAAAGATGCGTATCTCCTATAACAAAAAGCGACATGGCATACCTCCTTAAAATTTAATATCTTTATTGTTAACCTCGCTGTGAATAAGCGCCCGCAAAACGGGCAAACTATAAACTGAACTCACAGAAAGGAGTTTTTTAAAATGATGAATCACAAAGACGAAAAGAACACCTGCAAATGCAACCACGGCGTGGTTTGCGACGTTTCCAACTGCGTTTACCACGACGGCAGCTCCACCTGCACGGCAGAAACAATCAACGTAGGCCCCAGCTACGCAACCTCCTGCACAGACACAGTCTGCGCAACGTTCAAGCAGAAGAGCGCAGAATAATCTGTTTTTCAAAAAATACACCGCAAGGTGTATTTTTTGTTTCCGAGCGAAAGCGCTCCGCGCTTTCGAAATGGGATCAACTTTTTTCTTTGAGAAAAAAGTTGCATATGCCCTCGAAAGCCGCAGGCTTTCGCAAAACAGGCTTTCATCAATGTGGATAAAGAATATTTCAGCCCAGAATATTCTTTATCCACGTTATTTTCGGTTCTTCCTCGCGCGAGAGGTAGACCTCCAGAAGGTCTATTCTCGGGCGCTTTTCCGTGGGGTTTGCGCACAGGTATTCGCGCGCACCCTCCAGAAGGTGCGCTTTCTTTTTTGCATCCACTGCGTCGCGCGCGCTGCCGAAGCGCGTTTTCGCCCCTGTACGTCGGCGCGTTTTCACCTCTGCAAAAACAATGTAATCCTCGTTTTCACATATAATGTCCGTTTCAAGCGCGCCTATGCGAAGGTTGCGGTGAAGCACCGTAAACCCCTGAGCCTCAAGATATTTGCAGGCAAGCTGTTCGCCCAGCCTTCCCGTTTCGCTTTTTCTGCTCATTTTTCAAGAAATTTCAAAAAGCTTCTTCTGTGCTCGGGGCAAGGGCCAAGCTCGCGAACCTTCTGCATATGTTCCTTCGTGGGGTAGCCCTTGTGCTTTGCAAATCCATATTCGGGGTAGAGCGCGTCAAGCTCTGCACACTGCCTATCCCTCGTTACTTTTGCAAGTATGGATGCGGCGGCAATGCTAGGGCTTTTTGCATCGCCCTTCACAACCGTCTGCGTGGGTATTTCAAACCCACGCGCGCAGTTGCCGTCTATAAGCGCGAAATCTGCCTTTACGGAAAGCCCCGCCACCGCGCGGTTCATGGTAAGCATGGTAGCGCCCAGAATATTAAGCTCGTCTATTTCCGCAGGAGTTGCCCACGCCACGGAATACGCCACGGCTTCTTTTTTTATAACGTCGAAAAGCGCTTCGCGCTTCTTTTCGGAAAGCTTTTTAGAGTCGTTTAACCCCTCTATAACAAGCCCCTGCGGCAAAATTACCGCCGCGGCAACAACGTTGCCAGCAAGCGGGCCTCTGCCTGCTTCGTCAACGCCGCAAACGGCGGAAAAGCCCAGGTCGCCCGCTTCTTTTTCAAGGTAATATTCAAGATTCATTTGTGTCACCTTTATTTTGTGCAGATTTTACGGGAGGAGCAAGCCCCTCCCACTACCGTAAGAAATATCGTAAGCGCCTCGCCCCGTTATACTCTGTCGAGCGTCATTTTGCCTATTTTGCCGTTTCTGAATTCTTCGAGCAAAATTTTCGCCGTGCGCTCCGTATCTATTTCACCGCCCGAAACAAGGAAGCCGCGCGCCTTGCCTATTTTCTCCAGCACGTCGAAGTTTGTAAGCTCTGCGTCAAGCGAACCCTCCTTCAGTTTATAGCGCGCCGTAAGCTTATCGGGGTAAAGCTCGCGCAGCCTGCCCACGAGTATTGCGGCTATTGTTTCTATATCGAGTATATCGTCCTTTATCGCGCCCGTAACGGCGAGGTTTTCGCCTATTTTCGGGTCGTCAAACTTGGGCCAGAGCACGCCGGGCGTGTCGAGCAGGTCAAAGCCCGCGTTTGTGGGTATCCACTGCTTCTGGCGCGTAACACCAGGGCGGTTTTCCACCTTTGCGCTCTTCGTGCCCGAAAGCTTATTTATAATGGAGCTTTTGCCCACGTTCGGTATGCCCACTATCATGGCGCGCAGCCTTCTGCCCGCCATGCCCTTTTCGCGGTAGCGCTCCAGCTTATCTGCAAGAAGCGCGCGCGCCGCAGGCATTATTTCAGAAAAGCCTTCGCCCGTTATGCAATCGTAAAAAATGCATTTTCTTCCGTTTTCGGCAAAATACGCCTTCCATTCCTTGGAATACTTCGGGTCGGCAAGCGCCGAGCGCGAAAGAAGCGTAAGGCGCGGCGTATCGCCGCAAATGCGCGCGATTTCCGGGTT
>JAFTNI010000061.1 GCA_017451975.1 Clostridia bacterium | reverse complement strand
TCGTCTTCGCCCTCAATGTCTACTTCAATTTCGACCTCTCGTGCATCGGTAACCTCTAAATCATATTCGTCATCATAGTAATCTTTGATATCTCTGAGCTTGCTTTTCTTAAGTTCATCTTCATCAACAGACGTAATATCTATTTTCCAGGAATCGCCGTATGTTTCTTCAAACAGTCGCTTTACACTTCTGTTGTAGAGCTTTATATTATCGCGAATATCGTCATCGTCTGCTTCGTCGAGTACGTCTTTATGAATGAGCTTTACAACTGCAGAGTAATTGGGTTTCGTTGCCCCTTTAACGTATTTTTCAGCAACTGCCTTGGGGCTGTTGCCGCCGAAAATAAGGCAAAGGATAATTACAACGAAAATCAAAGCCGCTGCCGCAACTGCGATAAGGGCGATCAATTTTTCCTTGTTACCGGGAAGATCCTTGAAAAAATCGAGAAGAGTGTTTTTTTTAGATTTGGGGTTCTGTGTTGGTTCCTGCTGAAGGGGCTCGCCGCAGCAAACGCAGTTTTCAATGCCTTCAGCGTTCTGAGTTCCGCATTTTTCGCAAATCATGAAATTGTCCTCCATAATAATTTATATATTTTTGTGCTTGAATACAGTGTTCTTAAAATATACAGTATTCAAAATCAAACTTGTAGTAGTATATCACGGCATTGCAAATATGTCAATGAAAAATGAACAAATTATTTAATTTATTTTAATAATTTGTTCAAAAATAAAAAGTGCGCCCGCGCGCACTTTTTATTTCGTTGCTTTGAAATTGTATATAGGCTTTATGCGGCATATTATTTCCGCCGTGGGCTCTATGTGAGAAATAATTTCGTCTATGTTTTTGTAAGCCATGGGCGATTCATCGAGCGTGGCGGGAACTACGCAGGTTGTGTATATGCCTGCCATCTGCGCCTCGTACTCCTCCATTGTGAGCCGTTCGTAGGCGGATGAACGCGACATAAGCCGCCCCGCGCCGTGGGGTGCGGAAAAGTTCCAATCCTCGTTGCCTTTGCCAAGGCAGAGCAGCGCGCCGTCGCGCATATTGATGGGTATAAGCAGCTTTTCGCCCGCTTTCGCCGAAACTGAACCCTTACGCAAGATCATTTCGTCTATGTCTATATAGTTGTGTATCGTGTGGAAAGCCTCTTTTGCCTCCATGCCCGTCTTTTCAAGCAGTATTTCCGCCATTTTTTCGCGGTTGCGCAAGGCGAATTTCTGGCATATATCCACGTCGTGAAGGTAATCTTCCATAAAAGAGCCCCAAAGGTAGCAAAGGTCGTGGGGCAGCTTCGGCTCTGCTTTTTCATATTCTTTTTCCATGCGCTTGAGCGTCGCCTGTATTTCGCCGCGCCGCCCATCTGCCTTGTACGTTGCTATTATCTCGTCGCGCTTATTGAAGTATTCCTCCTTGCCGCGCGCAAGGTCCACGGCAAGCTCCTGGTAATATTCCGCCACTTGTGTGCCGAGGTTACGGCTGCCCGAGTGTATAACGAGGTATTTTTCGCCCTCGGCGTCCTCGTCTATTTCTATAAAGTGGTTGCCGCCGCCCAGCGTGCCTAGGCTGCGCTCCAGCCGTTTGGAATCCTTTAAGTAGCGGTAGCACCGCAAGGGTGTGAGGTCGAAGCGCTCCTTGCGCCCCTCCCAGACCTCGCGCCCCGATGGTATGCCGTGTGCCGCCTCGTCAAGCTTTTCGAAATCTATTTCCGTTTTGCCGAGGCACACCGTGTACATACCGCAGCCAATGTCAACGCCCACCATTGCAGGCACTATTTTATCCGTGAATGGCATTGTCGTGCAGACGGTGAATCACTTGCCCTAATGAACGTCGG
>JAFTNI010000060.1 GCA_017451975.1 Clostridia bacterium | reverse complement strand
GCTCCCACGGCGCGTTTGAACAGGTTGAAGAGGGCTATACCAAGCCCGAGGAAGTGAAGAAGGTAAAAATCACTCTCGTTGCTAACTCCGACCATATAACGCAAACCACACAGACGGTTAACGTAGGCAGCTACCACAAGATACGCTTCAGCGATACGAAATACGGCTATAAGCTCGAGGGCTGGTATCTTGACGAAGCATTCACACAGCCTTATGAAACGGGCGAAACAGGCAAGCTTATAGAAAAAGAAGGCGACTTTACGATCTATGCTAAATGGGTAGAGCTTCCGAAGCCTGCCACAACGGCTCCTGCGGCTACCACTACACCCACAACGGCCTCCGAACCCACAACGGGCAACAATGCAACCACGGCGGGCACGACCGCTGCAACGGCTGCCCCCGCAAACGTTGGCTGCGGCGGAAGTGCCAATATGGATTACGCCCTTATCGGCGGCGGTGCCATTGTAGCGCTTATAGGCGGTGCGGCAGGCGCTAAATCCGGCAAAAAGAAAAACGATTCCGAAGAATCTGAATAATTAACAATCCATAAACATAAACGTGTTTCAAATAAGGAGAATTTTATGAAGAAAAACAAAAGAATAATTGCGATGCTTCTTTCCGCACTTATGCTTCTCTCCGTGATTTCCGTATTTACATCGGTTTTCGCGGCGGCACCTGCGGGTAAAAACGAAGAAACACTCGGCATGAACTTCACAGATTACCAGCCTATTCCCCTTCTCGTTATAAAAGTTAACTTTGACGCCGACGGCGACGGCAAGGACTGCTACGAGATCCTGGACGAAAAAGGCGAGCGCAGCATTGCGTTTGTAAGATATATGTATACAACAAACAGAGGCATTTACGATGCGCTTTACAAAGACAAATACGGCGATAAGCCCGCGGTAAACGGCGAGCAGTTCTGCTACTCTCCCGACTCTTACTGGGCAAACCTTTGCTTCGGCGAAGAACGCGGCACTCTTAACGACTACTACAAGTATATTTCCAACGGCGAATTCTACTGGATTCCCGTTGAAGAAACAAGCGGCACGGAAAACGACGGCGTTATTACCGTAACGATTAATGCAAAGCACCCCGGTGCAGAAGATGCAGACGGCCTTTACGATTCAGGCGAACGCAGACTTGCTATGGAAGCCGCAGACCAGTACGTTGATTTCTCCAAATACGATAAAGACGGCAACGGCGACCTCGATTTCACAGAGCTTTCCGTAGTTTATATCTACGGCGGTAACGAAATTTCCTACGGTGCCTCCGCAACAACACAGTACGTTTATAACACGCACGCACACGTAAGCCGCGCTCATTTCGGCGGTCTTACATGCGACGGTGTAGGTGTTTGGTCCAAGGGCGCACAGAGCTACGTTCGTATGGGCGAATACCGTGGCGGTTTGAACGACCCTTGGGCAAGAATGGGCAAGCTTGCTCACGAGCTTGGTCATGTTCTCGGCGCGAAAGACCTTTATATCGACTCCAAGAGCTGGATAGGCGGCTGCGGTGAGCTTTCGCTCATGGGCGGCGGCTCGGGCGGTAAAAACGGCAATTTCTCTGCACCCACTGTTCTTGACCCCTATTACAAGGTTCTTTACGGCTTTGCAAAAGAAGAAATTGCTTCTTCCGCAAAAACAGAATATACACTTTATTCTCACGAATCCACGGAAGGCGCGTTTAACGTTATCCGCGTAAACACGCTCAACCCCAAGGAATATTACCTTATTGAAAACCGTTCCCATGCATCCGACGGCTACGATAATAACACGCTCAACGGCGATATGCAGGGCATTCTTATCTGGCACATCGACGAAAGCATTGTAAACGGATATTCCCGCCCCAATAACGGTGATGAAGGCCACGCGGTAGGCTTCACTATAATTGCTCCAACAAACGCACACTATGACATTGACGAAAACAGCACATGGTCCAGCACTTCCGCAAGCAACGTTTTCGTTGCAAGCAACGAAGCGAAATACGTTTTCCCCGTAAGCACGCCTGACGGCGAAGCTAAATGGTACACCTCCATGACGGAAGAGCAGGCTGCACAGTGCAATATCAGAATCGAATTCCTTACGGAAGCCGGCAATGAAATGAAAATCCGCATCACGGGCGCGAACGATCTCCCCGCAGAGTTCACGCTTGGCGATAGCGAAAAAACACAGACAGAAATGTCTATCGGCGTAAATATTACAGACTATAACGGCGCAGCGGTTACAGGCTGCAAGATTTACTTCGGCAAGGATAAAAACCTTACAGACGCGCAGGTTGTAGATGCAACTGAAATAGGCGTAGGCAAATACTCTGCAAAATTTGAAGGTCTTACCGCATCCACGGAATATTATTACAAAGCCGAGGTTACAAGCGCAAACGGCACGGGCACAAGCAATGTACGCTCTGCGTTTACAAAAGCCGTTCCCGTTGTAGACACAACGGCTACCATAACTTACATTGTAAAAGGTGATATTATCAATACCACTACGGAAAACGTTAAGATAGGCAACCAGCCCAGAATGAACTTCCCGCTTTCCAAAGATGGCTATACATTCGGCGGCTGGTACCTCGATGAAGGCTTCACACAGCCTTATACGAAGGGCCCCGTTGAAACGGCAGACGATTTCACGCTCTATGCAAAATGGGTAGAAGAAGCGCCGAAGAACACAACGGCAAGCACATCTACAACGGTTACGACAGCCACAACGGCAACCACGACCACAACAGCCCCCGCAACTACGACTAACGCAACGACGGCAGATACAACTGCACCCGTACAGAACGTTGGCTGCGGCGGCGGAAGCGCTAATATGGATTACGCCCTCATCGGCGGCGGCGCTATCGTTGCCATACTCGGCGGCGCGGCAGGCACAAGATCTGCAAAGAAAAAAAGAGACGGCTCTGACGAAACTCTTTAATCAAAACAGTAAATAATAAAAGGGCTCGCCCTTTTGCCGATGGGCTTTACGCCCATCGGCTTTTTGCATCTATGCTTTTTCAATACGATTTTATAAAATTCCGATTGAGAAATAAGGTGAAATTTGAATGAATCTGAATGCAGTAAACCGCCTGGCAACCCACGTTTTGCGCTTTGTGGACACAAAAAAGCCCACCGAACCGATAATTGCCACGTTGCCGCAAAAGCCCGAAATCCCCGCAGCGGAAAGCGGCACGAGCCTGGAGCGCGTAACGCCCGAATCTATGGGCGTGCCCTCGCAGCTCATACGCGGCTACGTTGAGGCAATAGAAGCCGATAAAACCCAGAACGTGCACAATATAACAATTCTGCGCGGCGGCAAAATCATTTACGAATGCAACTTCGGCGGGCAGGATGTAAGCACGCCGAAAATGACGTTTTCAGCTTGCAAAAGTATCACCTCGCTTGCAATAGGTATGCTTATAGACGAAGGTAAGCTTTCGCTTGAGGAAAGCGCGGCCTCTGTTTTCGAGGGCAAGGTGGGGCTTATAGATAAGCTCCGTATGGATAATATAACGGTGGAAGACCTGCTTACTATGCGCTCGGGCATAGTTTTCAACGAGGCGGAGTGTATGGGCTCCACCAACTGGGTGAAGAGCTATTTTTCCTCGGCAATACAAGGGAAAATAGGCGAAACCTTCAACTATAACAGCCTGAACACATATATGCTTTCTGCCATAGTTTATAAAAAAACGGGCACACACCTTGCAGAATACCTTTCAGAGCGCCTTTTCGAGCCCCTGGGCATAGCAAGCTATGCTTGGGAGAAATGCCCAATGGGCATAGAAAAGGGCGGCTGGGGGCTTTATATGCGCCCGGAGGACATGGGCAAGATAGGCACGCTCGTGATGAACGGCGGCGTGTGGCAGGGCAAAAGAATAATTTCCGAGGAATACCTGAAAAAAGCCACTTCTGCGCACGCCATCACGCCGAAGGAAATAGGCGATTTCAACTATGGCTACCAGATATGGGTTGGCAAGGAAACAGATACCTTCCTTTTCAACGGTATGCTCGGGCAGAACGTGCTGGGCTTCCGCGAAAACGGCATTATCGTCGTTGCCAACGCGGGCAACGGCGAGCTTTTCCAGCAGGGCAGCTTCTACGGCCTTACGCTTAAAACCTTCTGCGGCGCCTTCCCCGAAAAAATAGCAGAGGACAGGTGGCACAGGGCGGCGCTGGAGCGCTACTCCCATTCGCTCGTTTTCGGCGGCGGAAGCAGGCGCCTGGCGAACAAGCATAAAGTTTACGAGGAGCTTTCCGCGCTTTTCGAGCGCACTTATGAGGCAGACGACGAAAACGCGCCCTCCTTCGGGCTTATGCCCGCTATTTTGCAGCTGACGCAAAATAACTACGCAAAGGGAATGAAAAAAATAGATTTCCGCCTTAATAAAGAGCGCTGCTGCGTTGAAATAAGCTTTGAAGAAAAGGATTGCACGCGCGTGCTTTACGCGGGGCTCCTGCACGGCGAAAAAACAGAGCTTGATTTCGGCGGGGAAAAGTTCAGTGTTTGCGCGTTTGCGCGCCTTGCGGCGAATGAAGACGGCGTGCCCGTGCTGATAGTGCGCGCCGACTTTACAGAAACTCCGTGCTCACGCGTGTTCAAATTCTTTTTTGAAGACGAAAGAATGGTTTGCAACGCGGGCGAGGACCCCGGGGTAGATTTTATAGTAAAAACGGCGGGCGACGTTATAGCAGAGGCTTTTTCGGGCACGATGGTTTCCAAACTTGCGGAGAAAATAGATATGGGCTATATTTCCTATAAGCTTGAAAAGGTATTTTCGCCCAAAATAATTTTTGCGGCAAAAGCCCGCGCTTCGTCAAAAGAAGAAAACGGTTGATGTCGCTTTGGTTTATGGCGTAAAAAAGGCTTCCCACGAAAATGGGAAGCCTTTTTTGTATAACGAAAACCACGCGATAGTCGCGTGGTTCAATAAAGGCTATTGGCGATAAGCAGAAAACAAATAAAAAGTCAGGGCAGAATGTCCTTGTGTCAAAGGCTCCTTCCACCGCAAGCGGTCCCCCTTCCTCCCGGAGGAAGGCTTTTTACGCAACCCGTTTACGGGTAGCAAGTAGCAATTGCGTGGCTGGCAGGCCAACCTAAAACGCACTTGTGCGTAGCCAGTAGCGTATAGGGCTATGCCCGAAAATGAAATACCCCCGTTTTACGGGGGGATATTTATTTTGCATTATTGCCACGCAGGGCAAAAGTAAATGCTTTTGCCGTGAATAATGGCAAATTCCCTCTAGACAAAAGAGGGAATTTGTGATATAATAAATAAAAGTATTCGCATTGGTTTCGATATAGCGATATTTTAAAATTTGAAGTCATATAATATACAAATCTTTTTTGAAAGGGTACTTTGCGATGAACACTGTTAACGAGAAACTTGCCGAGCTTGCGGCGCTTTTTTGCTTGCCCGGCACAATCAAAGACGTAAAAGTTATAAACCACGGAAATATAAACGCTTCCTACGACGTTGTTATGGAAAACGAGGGAAGCGAGCACAGATACGTTTTTCAGAAGCTTAATATCTACGTTTTCAAAAACCCGAAGCAGATTATGAGCAATATTGAAAAAATTACGGGCCACATTTCCGAAAAGCTCGAGGCAGAGGGCAAAAGCCGCGATAATGTAATGCACTTCGCACACTGCGAAAACGGCAAAAACTACCTTGTTGACAACCAGGGCTTCTGGCGAATTTCCGAATACGTGCCCAACTCCATAACCATCAATGTTTGCGACGACCTCGATAAGCTTCGCTCCGCGGGCAAGGCTTTCGGCAATTTCCAGGTTATGCTTTCCGATTTCGATGCGACGGAGCTTTACGAAACTATACCCAATTTCCATAATACAAGAAGCCGTATTGCCGTGCTTATGCGCCACGCAAACGAGGACCCCTGCGGCAGAGCAGATGAGGTGCAGGAGGAGCTTGCGCGCATTAAGAAGCTCAAACCCCTTGCCGTGCGCTTCAACGAGCTTATAGACTCCCAGGAAATGCCCATACGCGTAACGCACAACGACACGAAGATAAACAACGTGCTTTTCGATAAAGACACGGGCGAAGCGAAAACCGTTATCGACCTCGACACGGTTATGCCCGGCCTTGTGGCGCACGACTTCGGCGATGCCATACGCTTTGCGGCAAACACGGCGGCAGAGGACGAAGCAGACCTTTCCAAGGTAAGCCTTGATATAGACCGTTTCCGCGCTTTCGCAGAGGGCTTTATTCCCGAGCTCAAGCAGTACCTCACGCCCATTGAAATCAAAACGATGGCGCTCGGTGCTTTCGTTATGACGGTAGAGGTTGCCGTGCGCTTCCTCGACGACTACATAACGGGCGACCAATACTTCAAAACGCTCTACCGCGGCCACAACCTTGTGCGCGCGCGCTGCCAGCTCAAGCTCGCAGAGGAGATGTACGACCGTATGGGCGAAATGAACAAGGTTATTTCCGAGGTTGCGGGAATGGTATTTTAATAGAATGAAAATGAAAAATCTCCCCGAAAAGGGGAGATTTTTGCTTTATGCGCTGAACCGATAAATACGCATATTAATGAAGATTACTTCGGAATTTTACAAAAATTTTGAAAAATTGTTAAAAAACTATTGACAAATGCCACGCGGCGTGATACACTTCTAATGTACGGTTAGCAAATGCTAATTATTTTGGGAGATGATTAAATGATGGATTTGACAAAAGCTATAGAAGGAAAAGAATACATTATTGAGCGCATCGAAACAGACGACGAGGAGCTTGATGCATTCTTGTTCTCTTTGGGCTGCTACAGCGGCGAGCCCATAACCGTTATTGCCCGCAAGAAGAGAAGCTGCACCGTTTCTATTAAAGACGGCAGATACAGCATTGACCGCGAGCTTGCCGAAGCAATCATTGTAAAAGAATAAAAAATAGCTTTTGCTATTTTTTTTGGATGCGAGTTAGCACACCCTAACTAAGTATATAACAGCAAGGAAAGCTGTTTTATAACAAAATAAATTTTAATTTCATCGAGGAGGAAATCAAGATGAGAATCGCCCTTACGGGTAACCCCAACAGCGGTAAAACCACCATGTACAACGCTCTCACCGGCAGAAACGAAAAAGTCGGCAACTGGGCGGGTGTTACCGTTGAAAAGAAAGAACACCCCATTAAAAAAAGCTTCTACAAAGGCGAAGAAACGCTTATTGCAGTAGACCTTCCCGGCGCATACTCCATGTCGCCCTTCACGTCTGAGGAAAGTGTAACAAGTTCCTATGTTAAGAACGAAAAGCCCGACGTTATTATCAATATCGTTGACGCTACGAACCTTAGCCGCAGCCTTTTCTTCACGACACAGCTTCTGGAGCTAGGCATTCCCGTTGTAGTTGCGCTCAACAAAGCGGACGTAAACAAGAAAAAGGAAACGAAGATCGATACGCAAGTGCTGGCAGAAAAGCTCGGCTGCCCCGTTGTAGATACGATTTCCACTTCCGCAAAGGGTCTTGAAAGGGTTGTTGCGGCGGCAGTTGCTCAGATAGGCAAGGGTCAGGTTGCCCCCTACGTTCAGGGCGATATAGACCTTACGGACAAAGCGACGGTTGAAGCGGCAGACAGAAAAAGATATGAGTTTGTAAACGGCATTGTAGATGCAGTTGAAACCCGTAAGGTGCACACAAACGAAAAGAACACACAGGACAAGATAGACGAGGTTCTCACGAACAAATGGCTCGGTATTCCGATTTTCGCGGTTGTAATGTTCCTCGTGTTCCAGATATCTCAGGCATGGGTTGGCCCTTTTATTGCAGAGGGTTATGTAAATGAAGAAACAGGCGATCAGGTTATCCCCGGTCTCGTAACGCTCATCGATATGTTCGGCGAGTGGGTTGGCGGCTTGCTTGAAAACGCGCACCCCTTGCTTCAGTCTATTCTCGTTGACGGTATCATCGGCGGTGTAGGCGCTGTTGTAGGCTTCCTCCCCCTTGTAATGGTAATGTACTTCCTCATTGCCCTTCTTGAAGATTGCGGCTACATGGCTCGCGCAACGGTAGTTCTTGACCCTATCTTCAAAAAGGTTGGTCTTTCCGGTAAATCCGTTATCCCCTTCGTAATCGGCACGGGCTGCGCTATCCCCGGCGTTATGGCTTGCCGTACTATCAGAAACGAACGCGAACGCAGAGCAACGGCTATGCTTGCCCCCTTCATGCCTTGCGGCGCGAAGCTCCCCGTTATCGCACTCTTTGCAGGCGCATTCTTCGATAACGCAGAGTGGGTTGGTACGCTCATGTACTTTGCCGGTATTGTTATTATTCTTATTTGCGCACTTCTTGTTAACAAGCTCACAGGCCATAAGGCAAAAAAATCCTTCTTCATTATGGAGCTTCCCGAATATAAGGCCCCCAGCTTCAAAAAAGCGGCTCTTTCCATGTGCCAGCGCGGTTGGTCTTATATCGTAAAAGCGGGTACTATCATTCTCGTTTGCAACTTCGTAGTTCAGCTTATGCAGAGCTTCGGCTGGAACTTCCAGCCCACGGAAGATGCAAGCCAGTCTATCCTCGCTACTATCGCGACACCTTTTGCATACTTCTTCGCTCCTATCGTGGGCGTTGTTGCTTGGCAGCTTGCTGCGGCAGCTATCACGGGCTTCATTGCTAAAGAAAACGTTGTCGGTACGCTCGCAGTTTGCTTTGTAGGCCTTGAAAACCTTATCGACACAGATGCGCTCGAAATGATGGAGGGCGCAGGCGCAGAGGTTGCGGGCATTATGGCTATCACAAAGGTTGCGGCTCTCGCTTACCTCATGTTCAACCTCTTTTCTCCTCCTTGCTTCGCGGCAATCGGTGCTATGAACTCCGAAATGAAGAGCAAAAAATGGCTCTGGGCGGGCATCGGTCTTCAGTTTGCTGTTGGTTACACGCTCGGCTTCCTCGTGTTCTTCTTCGGTACGCTCTTCACAACGCGCAACTTCGGCTCTATCTGGATGCCTGTGCTCGGCTGGGTATTCGTTGCTCTCGTAGCGGTTATTCTTACCGTACTTATCATCAGAAAAGAAAAACAGCTTAAGGAAGAACATTCTCTTGGAGGCTCTTCCAAAGCGAAAACAAACGCTTAATGTTTAAAATCAGGGTTTAAAATTATGACTATAGAAAACATCATCGCAATAGCCGCTATCGCGCTTATAATAGGCGGCGCGGTGGCGTATATAATAAAAGCCAAAAAAAGCGGCCAGAAATGCATAGGTTGCCCCGACAGCAAAACTTGCTCCGGCTCCTGCTCTGGCGGCTGCTCCTCGTGCGGCCACTGCAAGCCCACAGAAACAGAAAAATAAACGCAAAAAAACTCACGGTGAAAACCGTGAGTTTTTTCAGACTGTCGAAAAAAGTAATTTGAGCCTCTCACTTTGGGAGAGGTGGCACCGTCAGGTGACGGAGAGGGATGCGGTAAAAGCCCAAATTATATCAAAAACATATATTCTGGCGCTTGCCCTCTCACCGCTTCGCGG
>JAFTNI010000059.1 GCA_017451975.1 Clostridia bacterium | reverse complement strand
TAAGGGAATAGAACCAACCGCGCGTCTGGTCAACGGCTTCGGAAATGAAGTCTGCGGGGAACTGTTTTTCAAAAAGTTCCTTGTTTTCAAAGGGGTAGTGCCACTGCGCGAAAGGCATAGAGCCGGAGTCGAACCAGCAGTCGATAACCTCGGGCACGCGGTGCATCTGCTTGCCGCAATCGGGGCAAGTGAGCGTTACTTCGTCGATGAAAGGTCTGTGAAGCTCAATATCCTCGGGGCAGTTGGGCGACATAGCCTTGAGCTCTGCAATAGAGCCTACTGCGTGCTGGCAACCGCATTCGCATTCCCAGATATTGAGGGGGGTGCCCCAGTAACGGTTACGGGAAATACCCCAGTCCTGAACGTTTTCAAGCCAGTCGCCAAAGCGGCCCTTGCCGATGGATTCGGGAATCCAGTTTACCGTGTTGTTGTTTTTGATAAGGTCGTCTTTAACCTCTGTCATCTTGATGAACCAAGAGGAACGAGCATACTGAAGAAGGGGTGTATCGCATCTCCAGCAGTGGGGGTAATCGTGCTCGAACTTGGGCGCGGAGAAGAGAAGACCGCGTTCGTCGAGGTCGGCGAGAATTACGGGGTCTGCCTTCTTAACGAAGAGGCCCTGCCATTTTTCGCCCGCTGTCATATTACCCTGAGCATCTACGAGCTGAACGAAGGGGAGGTCGTATTTTCTGCCCACGCGGGAGTCATCGTCACCGAATGCGGGAGCAAGGTGAACTATACCCGTACCGTCGCCCATTGTAACGTAGCCGTCGCAAGTAACGTACCAGCATTTTTTATCGGGGTTAACGAAGCGGTAAAGGGGCTCGTATTCCATGCCCTCGAGCGCTTTACCCTGCATCGTTTCAAGTATTTCGTACGTGCCTTCGCCAAGCACCGTGTCTGCAAGCGCCGTTGCCATATAGTAAGTCCAGCCGTCGGCCGCTTTAACCTTGCAGTATTCTTCTTCGGGGTTTACGCAGAGCGCAACGTTGGAGGGAAGTGTCCAGGGTGTTGTTGTCCAAGCGAGGAACGCCGTTTTTTCTTCCTTCGGGTAAACGAAGCGCGCGATAGCGGAGCGTTCTTTAACGGGTTTGTAGCCCTGTGCTACTTCCTGTGCGGAAAGCGGTGTGCCGCAGCGGGGGCAGTACCAAACCGTTTTGAAGCCCTTGTAAAGAAGCTTCTTATTCCAGATTTCTTTAAGCGCCCACCACTCAGATTCAATAAAGTCGTTGTCGTATGTGATGTAGGGGTTATCCATGTCTACCCAATAGCCAACGGTAGAGGAGAAATCTTCCCACATACCCTTGTATTTCCAAACGCATTCCTTGCATTCGCCGATGAAGGGGCCCATGCCGTATTCTTCAATCTGCTCCTTGCCGTCGAGGCCGAGCTTCTTTTCTACTTCGATTTCAACGGGAAGGCCGTGTGTATCCCAGCCTGCTTTACGAAGAATGTGGTAGCCCTTCATAGCGCGGTAACGCGGAATCATATCCTTGATAACATGCGTAAGCACATGGCCGATGTGGGGCTTGCCGTTTGCCGTAGGGGGGCCGTCGTAGAACGTATAGTCCTTACCGCCTGCACGGCTTTCGATACTTTTTTCGAAAACGAGGTTTTCGTTCCAGAATTTAACTGTTTTCTTTTCTCTTTCAACAAAGTTTGTACTAGGTGAAACTTTTTCGTACATTTGTTTTTCCTCCTTGAAAATTTTTGTTTTGGATGCGCGGGGGTTCCGCAAAAAACAAAAAATCCCCGTCCGTTAGAATAGGACGAGGAAATAGAATTGCCCCGATGAACCACCCATTCGACATACGAACATATGCGCGCTCTTTTACGGGAGCGACACGTCACAAACTACTCGTTTTTCCGTGAAAACTTTCGCCTGCGCGGCTCGGAAGTGATATTCGCCTCGCATACTCCGCCGTCGGGCTCGCACCGTCCCCGATTCGCTTAGGCTTCTTCTGCGCGCTACTGTCTTCGTCAGCGCCTTTGGGATTTTTCGATTATACAAGGGTTAGTATACTATTTTTTTTGCCGCTTGTCAATGGGGTTTGGGAAATTTGTTTTATTTTATATGTGAAAATTGGGCAGAAGTGACGAAAATGCGTAAACCTTATTCAAACTTGCCTTTTGCCTCTATAACGTCAAGCTCAAGTGAACGCAGAAAACCCTTCTCGTTAAAAATTTTGTATTTGCCTATGGTATCGCCCGTGCTGACGTTTCTGCGGCGGTAATTTTCACCGAGATACATTTCCTTTGGCTCGGGCGAAATTATTAAGATTTTTGCGTTATCGCTTTCGAAAGCGTATTCGAAACGGTGAACGTATTTGAAAATTTCTTTTCCGCGTATTCTGAAATAGTGAATCCATACTCCTGCACCGAAAAGGTCAAACATAACAGGTGACGTTTTATGCACACCCGAAATAAATTTACAGTCGTATCTTTTACCATGGGCGCAAACTGTGAAATTAAAGCTCTTATTACACCAAAAAACAAAGCTGTAAGGCTTCCTCATTTCGGAAAGCTCAAAGCCGTTTTCACGGCAGAGCCGTGTGAGCGCTTTTATGAATCTTTTTCTTGCGCGGTAAGCAGAAATATAGGCAAGCAACCAAAGAACCAGAGAAACAGCCGTGATCGGCGGAACTACGGCACCCAGAATCATAAGTGCCGCGGGTGCGTTGCCGAGGTAAAGGGGAAATACCATAAAGCCGATGGCGTATATAACGGCGATGGCTGCAAGACGTACAAGTAAAAGAAACGTGGATTTTATTGCACCGTGGAATTTCTGCGCAGTAAGCTGCATTGCAAGAAAATCCTTGCGCACCGTTATGCGCACGAAAAGCTCCGAAAGAAAGATAAGCGGGAACATCACAGCGCAGATGATGAGCTTTTGTTTTGACGGAGAAAATGCTTGACCGTAGAAAAGAGCGACTGTTATATTAGAATATCCGAGGTTTATCGGAAGCACGGGCAAAAGCGCGGTAAGCGCAAAAAATACAAGCACTTCGCAAATGAACGCAGGTGAGCATATAACGGCAAGAGCTTCTTTCCAAAAGTGAAAACTTTTTTGCCTTTGTGCAAGAAAGGCATCTCTTTCTTCGGTATCGTAAACGGCGAATGCCTGAATTACGGAGGGGAGAACGAAAACAAGGGCAAAAACGGCTATGATATTAACGGTTCTGCTATCCAATTTTGAGAAAAACATATAGTTTACACAAAATGAAACGAAGGCGTATATAGCCGTAAATGAAAAATAACAAAGCACGGAACGGAAAATGCGAAATAAAAGTTTCATTTTTTAATCCTCCTTGTAAGTGCGGCTGTCGATACCGCGCACACAAGCATAAGCGCGGCAAAAACGGCGGCTATAACCCATAGTTCAAAGTTTTCAAAGCCTGCTGCCATGCATATTCCGCAGGAAATGAGAATTGACACGGCAGGGGCGCAGAGCCACTGTGCCGCGCGATAGAATTTTATGCGGAATTTGCGCAAAACCGGCGAATTATCCCCAGGCGTATATAGTGAAACCTCGAGGCTCACTGCCTCGTATATCTGCAAAAGGAAAAGACATAATATTACGTTGATCGGCAATTCCGAAGGGTCGGAAATAAAAGTCAGAAACGTGAGCACCGTGAAAGCGCAGAGTGCGGAAAGAACGAAAAAGTACATTAAAAAATGGCGTTTCTGCAAATGTGCGGGCGTTTGAGAAAAGGAGGAGGTTTTGGCGTTGAAGAGCCTTGCGGTGCAGGCAAGCAGCGCACATATCCAGCACATCAGCATAATCGTTATCGGGTAATCTATGCACATAACGACGAAAAATGCGGGAAGTGTCGTGAGGAAATTATATATGGCGGCTTTGCGAGGTGACGCCTCGTAAACCGTGCATTGTATTTGCCTCGGCGTGGCGTGAACGGCAGATATTGAAGCGCACTCCTCTTGCAGTGCATCTTCCTCTTCTTCATCGTTCAGCAAAAAATCTGCCGAAACGGAAAAAATTTTTGAAAGAGCCTGAAGATTTTGTGCGTCGGGGAGCGCAGTTCCTATTTCCCAGCGGGAAACGGATTGACGCGTAACTCCGAGCTTTGCGGCAAGTTCCTCTTGCGACATTCCGCTTTTCTTGCGAAGTGAAAGAAGTTTTTTATTAAGAATCATAAAGCCCCCTACGAATTTTTCTATGTTTTATAATTAAATTGTACTGCAAGAATACGCAAAAATCAACGGTATATTAAGTTACAACCGCGCACTTTAATGTTACATTGAATCAAAAACAAACAAAAACTCCCGCAAGGGGTGCATTCCATAAAGCAGGTTTTACCCGCCGAAAAACAAAAAGAAGTACGGACGATTGTTCGTACTCCTTTTTACACGTCTTGCCTTGCAAGGTATGGTGTGTTACACCTTTTAAGTGTACTGTCAGGCGTAAAGGGAGGTGGCTCGCGTGAGCGAGACGGAGGGATTGCAAAAAGCAAAATTCTACCCCAAAACAATCCCTCAGTCACCTTCGGTGACAGCTCCCTTTGCACAAGGGAGCCTTTGGTTCGTGTACCCCGAAACTCTGTCTGATTTTCCTGACAAGCACTGCTTTTGTGGACACAAAAGCTAAGCCCCGCACGAAGCGGGGCGAAAAAAGTTATTTATCTGTACTTATCTAACACGGCTCTATACTCGGGATTTTTGAGAAGCTCGGCACGTCTACCGCCCGTGGCATTGGAACGATAATCAATATTGAATTTGAAAAAGTTTTCGCTTATCGCTTCTCCATAACGGTCAAAGGCGTGATTCAGTGCCTGATTTTTCGCTCTCATATCTTCAAGCTTTTTTGTCACATACAGGTTTTTATCCATAACTGCGGTGATTTGTTCCTCCGTTCCGCCGCGATAGTATAGGTCGTTTTCCATCCTGCCAAGGAAAGAACGCGCGAGCATAAGGAAGAATGCTTCTCCGGTCTCTTCAAAAGCATTTAGCATCAACTCACCGCATTTCAGTGTACGCTCCACCTTTTCTTCCATTGAGAGAGAAGGATTGAAAAACACGGTTCTGCCGAGTTTATCTGCCGCGAAATCCACAAGCTCATACATATTCTTTTGAACATGAAAATAATATTCGCTTGTGTCTTTTGCAAATAGCTGTTCTGTCTTTTGTCCACTGGTGGTAAACCAATCAGTAAATTTTGTTTTGTAGATCTCAAGTGCTTCTTCCGTTTTGCCTTCCGCATGAAGAATTTTCGCACGCATATTCCACGCGCCAAGGCGCAAGTTTTCTTCGGTACAACCGCCGAGTATCTTTTCGCAAATGGCACGAAATTCGTCCTTGTGTTCAAGCAGAACAACGGGATCGTTATCAGCCAAGTCACCACCAACATTCCACATATAGTAGTGCATGATCCAATAATCATTCGGATAATCGCGATAAGCCTTGACGATAATTTCACGACCTTTTTTGTCATTCCAATGCTGTCTATACAGAGCAATTATTTCGTCAATTTCGGCTTGAATCTTTTCTTGATTATAGCCCATAAGCTCATCGAGCGTTACTCCAAAGAAATAAGCCAATGGTTGGAGAAGCGTAATGTCGGGATAGGTTTCACCGCGTTCCCATTTACTGACCGCAGCACAGGTAACATTCATAGCAACCGAAAGCTGCTCCTGCGTAATATTTTTTGCCGTGCGCAAACGCTTAATATTTGCACCAATAGTAATTTCCATATTCATACCTCCATTGAGATAAAAGTAAGCCGACGTCTGCTTCTGCTTATATTATAGCACAAAAACAGTTTCAGTAAAGGTATTGTTAGGAAACTTTGTATTAACTCAAAGTTTAAAAATAGTAGTAGCAAGAAAATCGGCGTACCTGCTTTATCGCAGGTACGCCAAAAGGGAGTTTTGTTTTTTTAGTTTGGCTTAATGATTTCATTCGTCTTTAAAATTGTTCAGCTTTTTTTGCAGAACCACAAAAACGCACGCGCATATAACGAGCAGGGCAGCAAGTATTCCTGCGAAAAGCAGATACCCGTTCGCATCAGGCGAAAACAAAAGCACTGTTTTTACCGAAAGCGCCGCGAGCGCAGGGGTAAAAAACCACATATTCAAGCGGTAAAATTTCAAGCGAAGCTCTTTAAGATACGGCGATTTTCCTGCATGGAAAAGTGTTTCTTCAAACGCGAGTATAGCGTATATGTTCACAAGAACGACGTATATGAAAATATTGAATACAGACAGATCTGCGAAAAATATCACAAGCGCTGCAGCGGAAATGAAAATATTTACAGCCGTTTCTATTTCAAAAAAGGTTTTGCGTTCTTTTGGCGAAGAAGCCAAGAGATCGTTTTTTTGAGTGGCTGTAACGGTGAATTGTATGAAAACCGCCACAAGCCAATAGATTAACATAGCGAGCGCCGAATCTTTTGCAAGGTAACCTGAAGCGCCAATAAAAACAGCCGGCAGAGCTATATACAATATGCGTATAATCTGGCTGAAAAGCGATACGCTGTTCTTTTGAATATATGTGTTGTTAACCGTGGTAGCAGGCGCTTCTTTTTCCTTGCTTTTTTCTGTTTCCGTTCCATTTCGTAAAAGATAATCTGTGGTAACGCCGAAAATATCGGAAAGCACCAGAAGATTTTGGGCATCGGGCAGTGTTTCGCCGTTTTCCCAACGGGAAACCGCCTGGCGCGAAACGTCAAGCTTTTCTGCAAGATCCTCTTGCGAAAGCCCCGATTTTCTGCGCAGTGAAAGAAGTTTTTCGTTGAATGTCATATTGACCTCCGTGTGTGTTTTTTATGCCTCTATTTTAGCTTGGTCCAAGGAAAAATTCCACCATTTTTGCGCGCCAATTCCGCAACCTGATGTAACATTGTATAAAATCAAAACAAAAAGGGCGTATTTCGCCCTTTTCATCATTTTTTCTCTTTAATCACAAATTTATAAATCAGAACGCCGATAAGGCTGAGCGCGAGCGTTATTCCGAGCGTGACTATGGCGGAGGTATACTTCTGGTTGCCAAGCGTTTCGCCCATTACCGTAGAGGTTACTGCCGAGGGAATTCGCCCGAATGCCGCTATGATAAGCCACGTGGAAAGGCGCATATCTGTAAGCCCTGCGAAGTAAACCAGCAGATCCTTCGGCGTGCCGGGCACCGTGAATATTATCGAAAAGATAAGCGTGCGCTTAGGGGATGTTTGAAGGATTTTAAGTGAATCTATTTTCTCTTTGGAAAAGAAAATTTCCGCCGCAACCTTGCCGAATCTGCGCACGAAGAGGAAAACAATAACACTTCCGATAAACGCGCCGATGAGGTAGAGCATAGTTCCGTGCCATATACCGAAGGCATAGCCGCCGAGTATTTCCACGGGCTCGCCGGGAATAATGGCAACAACAACCTGAAGCACCACGAGAGCCATATACGCAAAATCACCGAGGTAGCCGAGTGAATCTATCCACTCTCTGAAATGCTCGGGGTTGGAGGCGGATTTAACAAGCGGCACGCCTACTATCACGCCCACGGCGGCGAAGGCGGCGCAAAGAAACGCCATTATGGCTATGATGATTATTTTTTGTTTTTTTATGTTCTGTTCCTGGAAGCTCATAATTTACACCTTTTTGGCTTTTTAATATCTTTTTATGCAAGTTTTAGGTTTTTGTCAAAATTATTTCCATGTTTTTGCGAAATTAACGTGTTTTACTATAAATATCATACCACTAAAAGCGGAAATTGTCTACACCGTGTCGAAAAAATTAATGTTTTCTTAATATTTGTCGATTTATGGGGCGAAGAAAAAAGCAATTCCACGAAATGGAATTGCTTTGAGTGTGTCGATAAACTAATTTTAGGCTCGCCCCTATGGGGGAGCTCCGCGAAGCGGTGAGAGGGCAAGCGCCAGAATATATGTTTTTGATATAATTTGGGCTTTTACCGCATCCCTCTCCGTCACCTTACGGTGCCACCTCTCCCAAAGTGAGAGGCTCAAATTGCTTTTTTCGACAGTCTGAAAGCAATTCCGAGGAAAGGAATTGCTTTGAAATTTACATGAAAATGCAAAGCAGTACAGGGAAGAATATCGCGGGGATATAGTCCATAAGCTTAAGCTTCGTGATGCCGAGCATATTGAGAGCAATGCCGATGATGAGAAGCGAGCCCACGGCTGTCATTTCCGCTATCATATAAGGTGTAAGCACGTTGCCTGCGGCAAAGGAGATGAGCGTTATAGCGCCTTGGTAAATAAACAACGCGGGGGCAGAAAGGTATACGCCCGCACCCATTGTGGAGGCATATATTATAGAGCTTACAAAGTCCAGCGCGGATTTTGCAAAAAGAGTGGTGTTATCACCCGTAAGACCCGATTGAATAGCGCCCGTTACCGTCATTGCGCCGACGCAGAAAAGCAGAAAGCTTTGAACAAAAGCCGCGCCGAAGGTGGATTTACCCTCTGAATTTTTATCGAATTTCTTTTCCACCTTTTCCCCGAGGCGGTGGATTTTCCCATCGAGGTCGAGCAGCGTACCAACGATTGTGCCAAGCACCATTGAAATTATCATAACAAGAGGATTTGTGCATTTGAGCGTGCCCTCCACGCCTATGTAAAGCACGCAAAGCCCCACGCCTGTAACAAGCGCATCGCCAAGCTTTTTGGGCAGAACCTTCTTGAAAAGAAGCCCCACCGTTGCGCCGAGTATTACGGCAAGCGTATTTACTATGGTGCCCAGGCCTATTATATTGCTGAATTCCATTATTAAAACAAACCTCCCAAAGTATAAATCAAAAGGTATTTTACCACCGCGATGTGGAAAAATCAATAAATTTCTTCGCTTTTGTGCGCTTTTTTTTCGCTTCCATTGACATATTATCGAAAAAAAGATAAAATATTTATAGTAAGGATACAAATATTAAGGGGGGACGGTTTATGAATATAGAAATAAAAGATATACTTGCCGTTACAGACCACACGCTGCTTTCGCCCACGGCTACGTGGAACGATATAAAAGCCGTGTGCGATGACGGCATAAAATATAAAACGGCTTCTGTTTGCATACCGCCGTGTTTTGTTAAAAAAGCGGCAGAATACGTGCGCATAAGCAAGCGCGGAAAGGTGAAGATATGCACTGTTATAGGTTTCCCGAACGGGTATAGCAGTACAGAGACAAAGTGCTTCGAGGCTGAGCGCGCCGAGCGCGATGGGGCAGACGAAATAGATATGGTTGCCAATATCGGAATGATAAAGGAAAAACGGTATGCAGAAGTTCTGGCGGAAATAAACGCTGTATCGAAGGCTTGCAGATATTCCGTTCTGAAGGTCATTGTAGAAGCCTGCCTTCTTACAGAGGAGGAAAAAATCAAAATGTGCGATGTTGTTTCCGCTTCTCAGGCACAGTATATAAAAACCTCCACGGGCTTTTCCACAGGCGGCGCGACGCTTGACGACGTAAAGCTTTTTGCATCGCATATGCGCGGCCTTACGCGCATAAAAGCGGCGGGAGGCATAGCGAGCCTGGAGGACGCGGCGGCGTTTCTGGAGGCGGGGGCACACAGGCTTGGCACAAGCAGAATAGTAAAAATAGTTAAACAAACGGAGGAAAATGAAAATGGCAAAATATCCGACACCGCATATTAATGCAACACCAGATGATTTCGGCAAAACTGTGCTTATGCCAGGCGACCCCAAGCGCTCGGCATATATAGCAAAAAACTTTCTTGAGGATGCGCGCCTTGTGAACGACGTGCGCGGCGTTCAGGGCTACACGGGCTATTACAAGGGCGTGAAGGTGAGCGTTATGGCAAGCGGTATGGGTATGCCCTCTATAGGCATATACTCATACGAGCTTTATAACTTTTTCGGCGTGGAAAACATCATACGCATAGGCTCTGCGGGCACGATAGACGAAAATGTGAACATACGCGACCTCGTTTTCGCTATGACTACTTCCACAAACTCCCGCTTTGGCGAGCAGTACGGCTTGCCCGGTACGTACGCGCCCTGTGCAAGCTACGCGCTTCTTTCCGCGGCTGTGGAGGAGGCACACAAGCTCGGCGCCACCTGCCACGTCGGCAACGTGCTTTCGGCAGACACGTATTACGACGACGACCCGCACTGTCTTGAAAAATGGCACAGAATGGGCATTATGGCGGTTGAGATGGAGGCGGCGGCGCTTTATATGACGGCGGCGCGCGCGGGCAAACGCGCTCTTGCCGTATGCACTATTTCCAACAGTATTCTTACGGGCGAGGAAATGCCCGTGGAGGACCGCGAGCGCACGCTCAACCAGATGATAGAAACGGCGCTCAATACGGCGGTAGCAATCGATAAAAAATCAGTATTGGGAGGGGCTTGCTCCTCCCGCAAAATTCGCATAAGGGGGCTTTTATGAAACGTTTATTTATAATTGTGCTTGACAGCGTTGGCATAGGCGCTTTGCCCGACGCCGCCAAATTCGGCGATGCGGGCGCAGACACTATGAGGCGTATTTCGGGAAGCAAAAATTTTAATATACCAAACCTCGTTTCCCTTGGCATTGGCAATATAGAGGGGCTTTCATACCTGGGGGCAACGGAAGCTCCGCGCGCCGCATACGGCAAATGCGCAGAGCTTTCTATGGGAAAGGATACCACCGTGGGGCACTGGGAAATAGCGGGGCTTATTTCCGAAAATCCGCTGCCCACTTATCCGCAAGGCTTCCCCGAGGAGGTCATTGCCGCCTTCAGCGCCGCAACGGGCAGAGGCGTGCTTTGCAACAAGCCCTATTCGGGCACAGACGTTATACGCGACTACGGCGAAGAGCATCTTGCCACGGGAGCGCTTATAGTATATACCTCGGGCGACAGCGTTTTTCAGGTGGCGGCGCACGAAAGCATCGTGCCCACGGAAACGCTTTACGAATACTGCCGCGCGGCGCGAAAAATTCTTTCGGGCGAGCATAGCGTGGGCAGGGTTATAGCAAGGCCATTTACGGGTGAAGCGGGCGCCTTTACACGCACGGCAGACAGGCGCGATTTTTCGCTGGAGCCGCGCGGAGCTACAATGCTCGATGGGCTTTCGGCGGCTGGGCTTGACGTTATTTCCGTCGGCAAAATAAGCGATATTTTCGCGGGCAGAGGCATAACCGAGGCGGTTGCGGCGCACGGAAACGAAGAGTGCATGGCGGCATCTATGGAGCTTGCCGCGCGCGATTTCCGAGGCCTTTGCTTTATAAACCTCGTTGATTTCGATATGAAATACGGCCACAGAAACGATATAGACGGTTACGCCGCGGCGCTTTCGCGCTTCGATGCCTGGTTGCCCGGATTTGCGGCGAAGCTCGGCGCGGGCGACGTGCTTATTATAACGGCAGACCACGGCTGCGACCCGGGCGATGCAAGCACCGACCACACGCGCGAATATACGCCGCTTCTCGTTTTGGGCGAGGGCATAAAGCCCGCAAGCCTTGGCACGCGCAAAAGCTTTGCCGATATTGCCGCGACAGCGGCAGAGGCGTTTGGCACAGAGCAAAAGACGGCGGGCGAAAGCTTTTTTGCCGATATAACAGGGTGAGCGATATGAAGGAAAGAGAGCTTATAAACGCGGCGGTTGCCGCTATGAAAAAGGCGTATTCGCCATATTCGGGTTTTTGCGTTGGTGCGGCTCTGCTTTGCGAAAGCGGCGCTGTTTACACGGGCTGTAACGTAGAAAACGCATCCTACGGCGCATCTAACTGCGCAGAGCGCACGGCGGTTTTTAAAGCCGTGAGCGAGGGCGAGCGCGAATTTGCCGCCATAGCCATCGTGGGCGGCAAGGGCGGTAAAATAACCGATTTCTGCCCGCCATGCGGCATTTGCAGGCAAGTGCTTTCAGAGTTTGCGGGCGCGGGCTTCCGCGTGTTGCTTTTCGACGGTGAAAACGCAAAAACACTTTTGCTTTCAGAGCTTTTGCCCCATTTCTTTGCAAAAAACAATCTTGAGTGAGGTGTGCTTATGGATATGCTTGAGATCATACGCAAAAAGAAGCACGCGCGCGTGCTTACGAAAGAAGAAATTGAATATATGGTGGCGGGCTTTTCGCGCGGCGAAATACCCGATTACCAGATGTCTGCCTTCTGCATGGCGGTTTACTTCAACGGTATGACAGATGGGGAAACGGCCGCGCTTACCTCTGCCATGGCGCGCTCGGGCGATATGCTCGATCTTTCGCGCTTCGGATGTGCGAGCGTGGATAAGCACAGCACGGGCGGCGTGGGCGATAAAACCTCGCTTATAGTAGGGCCCATAGTTGCCGCGTGCGGCGGCGTTTTTGCCAAAATGTCGGGCAGGGGGCTCGGCCACACGGGCGGCACGGTCGATAAGCTGGAGTCTATAGCGGGCTACCGCACATCTCTTTCGCCCGAAGAATTTTTCGCTCAGGCGGAAAAATGCGGCATAGCGCTTATAGGTCAAACGGGAAATATGACCCCGGCAGATAAGAAGCTTTATGCGCTGCGCGACGTTACGGAAACGGTAGACAGCATACCGCTTATAGTTTCCAGTATTATGAGCAAAAAGCTTGCGGCGGGCGCGCACAATATCGTGCTAGACGTAAAGTGCGGCAGCGGCGCTTTTATGAAGGACGGCGAAAGCGCGCACGCCCTGGCAAGCAAGATGGTGGATATCGGCAAGGCTTGCGGGCGCAATATGGCGGCTATTATAACGGATATGGATACGCCGCTCGGCTTTGCCGTGGGCAATGCGCTTGAGGTGGAGGAGGCGCTTGCGCTCCTTCGCGGCGAGGATATACCCGACCTGCGCGAAATTTGCCTTGCGCTTGCATCGGAGCTTATTGCAATGTGCCGCGGGACCTCGGCAGAGGAGGCGCGCGCCATGGCGGAAAACGCGCTTTGCTCGGGCGCGGCGCTTGCAAAAGCGCGCGAGTGGATAAGCGCGCAGGGCGGCGATATAGACGCTCCGCTTCCCAAAGCAAAAGCTGCGCGCGAAATACGCGCCGAAAAATCGGGCTACATTTCGCATATGAACGCCGAAGCCGTGGGCAGGGCGGCTTGCCTGCTCGGCGCGGGAAGAAAAACCAAAGACGACGAAATAGATTTCGCCGCCGGCATAGTGCTTTTGAAAAAGACGGGCGATTTCGTGCGCGAGGGCGAAGCACTTGCCGTGCTTCACACGTCAAGCGAGGAAAAGCTTTGCGCGGGCGAAAGAGAATTTCTTTCCGCGCTTGAAATTTCTTCTGAAAAAGCAAATAAAAAAAAACTTATTATAGATATTCTGAGGTGAAAATTATGGAAGACAAAAAGATGACAATTTTTGAAAAGGTGGCGCGCGGTGTTCAGGGCGTTACCGTGCTTGCGGCTTTCGTGCTTATTATTATTTCCTTTACGCGCACGTGGGCGCTTTCGGACGGCTTCACTTACGTGGCTTTTGCGGTATTCTACCTGCTGGAGGGCATTTGCTACGTAAAGAACGGTACGCCGAAAAAATCTATATTGAATTTTATAATCGCGGCGCTCGCCATTCTTGGTGCGATTGTGAAATTTATAGGCTGAGATGAACGGTAAGCAGAAAAAGAAGCTTGAAAACGCCATATTCTGGGCGGTAATGTTCGCGTCGGCGGTGCTTTTCTATTTTGGGTTTGACGCGGCGGCTATGGCAGCCGTAGGGCTTACCATGCTTGTGTACGGTGCAATAGACTTGCGGCAGCGCCGCTTCGGGCGCGCGGCTCTCCTGCTTTTGATGGGTGCGCTTGTATTTGGCGTGGCGATATACGAAAGGTTTTTCTGAGGTATACATATGAACGAAATAATCGATATTCACAGCAAAAGCAAGGGCGCGGCAGGCGAGCTTTCGAATTTTACAAAGCACCGCTTCGTTTTTGATGGCGTGGAGTGCGCGAGCATGGAGGGATTTCTACAATCGCTGAAATACGTCTGCCCGAAAAAGCAAAGGGAAGTATGCTTGCTTTCGGGCGGCGAGGCAAAGGCTGCGGGCGCAAAAAAGAAGCGCTGGAAGCTTACGCGCAATATCTATTGGTGCGGCAAGCGGTACGACAGGCTTTCGCGCGAATACCGCGAGCTTATTTTCCGCGCATATTCCGCTATGTATGTGCAGAACGAAGCTTTCCGCACGGCTATAAAGGAAACGCGCGGCAAAAGGCTTTGCCACAGCATAGGAAACCCTAACCCGAAGAAAACTATACTTACGGAGCGCGAGTTTATTTGTATGCTCTACAGGCTGAGTAAAATGGGATGAATGCGAGATTTTTGTGCCCGGAAGCAGAATGAGCCGAGTGTGTTGATAAAGTCTGTCCCGGGCTCCACCTTTGGGGGAGCTCCGCGCAAGCGGTGAGAGGGTTAGATGCAAAAAGGTATTCTTTTGATGCGGTTTTGTCGCAACCCGCTCCGTCACCTGACGGTGCCACCTCTCCCATAGGGCGAGGCTAAAATTTCAGAAAAATTTTATTTTCCTATTGCAAAATTAAAAATAGTATGTTATAATCCTATAGTAACGTGAAAAGTTACGTGAATAAGCGAGATATAAAATCAGGCCATACCGGCCGGGGAGCTAGCGGTGCCTTGTACCTGCAATCCGCTACAGCAGGGGTGATTTCCAATTACCAGGGCTGTGTTTGTGTGGTCTAGCCGCGCACACTCTCCGTGATGACGAATGGGTCCTACGCAACAAACGGTTGTGAACCATGTCAGGTGGGGAACCAAGCAGCATTAAGCAATTTAGTTTGTGTGCCGTGGGTCAGCCTGTCCCGAACGGGGAATGCGCAGAGCGCACATAAATTCAGTTCGAATTTTTGGTGTATGGTCTGATTTTGTATCTCGCTAAAATTATATTTATTTTTGGGAGGAGCTTATATGCATCAGGCGCTTTACAGAAAATGGCGGCCGAAAACTTTTGCCGATGTAATGGGGCAGGACCATATTACGTCCGTGCTTAAAAGCGAGGTTTCCTCCGGTAAAATTACCCACGCATATATATTCTGCGGCCCTCGCGGTACGGGCAAAACCACTTGCGCAAAGATAATTTCGCGCGCGGTCAACTGCGAAAGCCCCGTAGGCGGCAACCCTTGCGGAAAATGCGCCGCTTGCCGCGCTATTGAGGAGGGCAGAGCCACCGACGTTATAGAAATGGACGCGGCGAGCAACAACGGTGTAGATAACGTGCGCGATATACGCGACGGCGTTGCCTACAGCCCCGCAGAGCTTAAATACAAGGTCTATATTATAGACGAGGTTCATATGCTTTCCACAGCGGCGTTCAACGCCCTGCTGAAAACGCTTGAAGAACCGCCCGAATACGTTATTTTCATACTTGCTACAACAGAGATAAACAAGATTCCCGCCACAGTGCTTTCGCGCTGCCAGCGCTTCGATTTCCACAGGGTTTCCGAGGAGGTTATAGCAAAGCGCCTGCGCACCGTTTGCGAGGGAGAGGGAATAGATGCCACAGACGAGGCGCTCGCGCTTATAGCGGGCCTTGCCGGCGGCGCCTTCCGCGATGCGCTCAATATGCTTGAATATTGCTCGGGCGCGGGCGGAAAAATCACGGAAAAGAGTGCAAGCGACTTGCTCGGCGCTTCCTCGGCAGAGCTTCTTTGCCGTCTCGCTCTGAAGATTTCCGAGCGGGATATTTCCGCCGTGCTTGGCACGGTTGCGGATATTTCCGCTTCCTCGCGCGATATAGCCGTTTTCTGGCGCGAGCTTATAGGCTTCTTCCGCAATATGCTTATAAACGCCAGCACGCGCGGGGCGATGAAGAACGAGCCGCACACGGCAAGAGCCGCAAAGAGCTTTAACGTGCCGCGCATAATGCGCGTGCTTTCCATCTTCTGCGAAGCAGAGGAAAGCATGGCGCGCACACCCGCAAACGCACGCCTTTTTGCCGAAATGGCGCTTGTGCGTGTTTGCGATGAGCAGCTGGACGACGGCACGGAAGCGCTTCTTGCGCGAATAGCAACGCTTGAAGAAAAGGTTGCCGCGCTTTCTGCAGGCGCTGTAAGAGCCGCGGCTGTGGCAGAGGAAGAGCCTGAAATGCCCCCGCCGCCCGAATTTGAATATGCTCCCCCTGCGGAAGCAGAGGAAGCACCGCCTCTTTTCGAAGCTCCCGCACCGAAGCCCGTGCAGGTAGTGCCCGCGAAGCCGAAGGCGGTAGTGGTGAAAAAGGAAACGGAAAAAGCCCCCGTACCCGTGGCAGAAAAGAAAAAAACGGGCAGAGCAGTGGGCTTGCGCGGATTTGCCGACGTTGTGAAGAAGCTGGAGGCTACAGAGCCACCGCTTGCCTCGTTTATGATAGGCTCTACGGCAGTAGACCGCGACGGCAAGCTTTATATCAACCTCGATAACGATTTTGCGGTTTTCTTCATTTCAAACGATGAACGCAAAGCCTCTATTTCGCAAGCTATAGCCGAGGTGCTGGGAAAAAGCTACGATAAAAATTCCATCATACCCGTTTGCTCCGACGGCAGCGAAGAGGAGCACGACGCGGTTGACGAGCTTATTGAAGAATAAGCAAATTAAAGTAAATAATTTTGTTTTTATATAAAGGAGATTTCACAAATGAAAGCGAGAATACCGAAAGGTCCTTCTATGAACGATATGCTCAAGCAGGCGCAGAAAATGCAGGAGGATATGGCAAACCTCCAGGCAGAGCTTGAGGAGCGCGAATACGATATTTCTGCGGGCGGCGGCGCCGTTAGCCTTAAAATAAACGGCAAAAAAGAAATTACAGAGCTTAATATTGCCCCTGAAATCGTTGACCCCGACGATGTTGAAACTCTTGCAGATATCATCATCGCCGCTGTAAACGAAGGCATTTCCAAGGTGGAAAAGGTTTCTGAAACGGAAATGGGTAAAATTACAGGCGGAATGGGTATGGGCATGGGTATGCCCGGTATGCCGTTCTGAAGCGAGTGAAGAGGTTCTGAAATGGAATACGTTCTTCCTTTGCAAAGGCTTATCGAAAAGTTCTGCACGCTTCGCGGCGTAGGGCACAAAACGGCGGTAAGATACGCCTTTTCCGTGCTGGATATGAGCGAGGCAGAGGCGGCGGAGTTTGCGGAAGCGCTTATTTCCGCAAAAAGGGATATTTGCCCCTGCGCCGTTTGCGGCAACCTTTCCGAGGGCGGCTCCTGCTCCGTTTGCTCCGACAATGCCAGGGATACGGGCGTTATCTGCGTTGTAGAGGATAGCCGCGCCGTTATGGCTATTGAAAAGGTCAAGGAGTACAGCGGGCTTTACCACGTTCTCGGCGGCGTTATTTCGCCTATGGATAACATTGGCCCCGACCAGCTTCGTATAAAAGAGCTGCTCGAGCGCATAAACAATACGGAAGTGCGCGAGCTTATCATTGCCACGAACCCCAACGTAGAGGGCGAAACAACGGCGATGTATATTTCCAAATTGGTAGCACCCCTTGGCATAAAGGTTTCGCGCCTTGCATACGGCGTGCCCGTTGGTGCAGACCTTGAATATGCCGACGAAATGACGCTTATGCGTGCGCTCGACGGCAGAAGACAGATATAATCAAACAAAAAAGCACCCTTTGGCGTACCTGCGATAAAGCAGGTGCGCCAATTTTGTAATTCAGCGTTTTTCGTCAAGACAAACGAAAATGAGTATGATATAATATTATCGTAAGTAGGTGGCCGCCTGCGCAAATATTCATTTAAGGAGGCATGAAATG
>JAFTNI010000058.1 GCA_017451975.1 Clostridia bacterium | reverse complement strand
TTGTGCGAGGTCTTGCCCGAAATACCCGTGTCTATTTCGTCGAAAATCAGCGTGGGCGTTTTTTCTTTATCTGCAAGCGCACATTTTAGCGCGAGCATCGTTCGCGAAAGCTCGCCGCCGCTTGCTATGCGGGAAAGCGGCATAAGCGGCTCGCCCGGGTTGGCAGAAACAAGGAAGGAAACGGCATCGGCGCCGCCTGCCGAAAACTCTTCAAGCGGTGTTACGGAAATTTCGAAGCGAACCTTTCCCATTTCCAGAAAGCGAAGCTCGGAAATGATTTTTTGCTCGAAAACCGTTGCCGCCGTTTTTCGCCTTGCCGTTATTTCTGCGGCTTTTTCGGAAAGGCGCTTGCGCACCTCGCCCATATCGTTTACGAGGTCGTCTATCATTTCGCCCGAGTGCTCGAGCGTTTTCAGCTCGGCGGCGGTTTTTTCGCGGAAGGCGAGAACCTCCTCAACGGTGCCGCCGTATTTGCGCTTGAGCTTTGAAATGGCGTTAAGGCGTGTTTCTATTTTATCAAGCAGCTCTGTGGGGTTTTTAACTCCTACGTCGCATTCTTTATATATCGTTTCCGCTATATCCTCGAGGCGGTACATAAAATCGTTCAGTGTTTCAAGGTATTCCTCTGCTTTCGGCACAACGTCGGCGAGCGCATCTATGGCGTCTGCCGATTTACGTAAAAGGTCTGTGGCAGAGTTGCCTTTTTCGTTTTGGTAAAGCGCGCGGTAAACGAGGTTTGAATATTTTGAAATTTTTTCTGCGCTTGCAATTTTCTTTTTCTTTATTTCAAGCGCTTCCTCTTCGCCTGCGTGCGGTTTTACCGCATCGATATCCGCTATCTGATATTTAAGAAGCTCTACCATGCGCTCCTTCTGCGCTTCCTTGCGGCGAAGCTCGTCTATTTTCAAGCGGATAGAGGAATATTCCTCGTAAATCTTTGCATATTCGGCAAGCAGGGCAGAGTTATCTGCCATAGCATCGAGGTAGACTATATGGTTTTCTTCATCAAGCAGTGCTTGGCTTGCGTGTTGACCGTGAATGTTTATAAGAAATTCGCCAACCTCGCGAAGCACTGCGGCGGGCACCGTTTTGCCGTTGATTTTCGCCGTGGATGAGCCCGAAGCGCCTATACTGCGGTAGATGAAAAGGGTATTATCCTCCTCTGGTGGAAAGCCCATTTCCTCCAGGCGCGCGGCGTCTGCTTCCGTAAAATCAGAAAAAAGCGCTGTGACCGACGCGCTTTTTTCTCCGCTTCTTATAAGCTCTTTGCTGGAGCGCGCGCCCATTATAAGACCTATGGAATCTATTACTATGGATTTTCCCGCGCCCGTTTCGCCTGTAAGCACGGAAAAGCCGCGGGGGAATTCCACACGTTCTTTTTTTACAATGGCTATGTTTTTAATACAAAGCTCTTTTAACATAATGCGCTCCCATAAAATTATTTTCAGGCCGTGATTATTGCGCGGAGAATTTCTGTTACGCGCTCGGCTTCGTTATCGTTTTTAACTACGATGAAAATGGTATCGTCGCCCGCTATGCTTCCGATTATCGCGTCGCCCACTATGGCGTCTACCGCGGCTGCGGCCGCGTTTGCCATGCCCGGGTAAGTTTTAATTACCACGATGTTTTCCGCATTCTGCGCGGAAACGGCGGTATCGCGCAGAATATTTTTGAATTTTGCGCCCGATGCAACGTCGTCGCGGCGGGGAAGAGAATATTTATATTTGCCGTTTTCTGCGGCAATTTTAACGAGCTGGAGCTGCTTTATATCGCGCGAAACTGTGGCTTGCGTAACGTCGTAGCCGCTTTCGCAAAGCTTGCTTATAAGCTCATCCTGGGTTTCGATATTATATTCGCTTATGATTTCGAGTATTTTTGTATGGCGCGAATTTTTCATTTCGTATTCTCCTTATTTATGGTACATTTTATTGCTTAAAATATCAAAAAATCTGTGCTTGTTAACTTTTGCAAGCTTTGTTTTAAGCGGTGATTTCGTAACGGTTATTTCCGCTTTTTCGGAAACAAGCAAGCCCTCCTTGCCGTCGGGTGTTACGAGTATACCCGTGTTTGCCGTGCAGTTGGTTTTACCGCGCACGGTAAGGTGCGCTGTGGGTGCGAAAACAAGCGGACGCGTGGTGAGCGAATGGGGGCATATCGGTGTTACGCATATTGCTTCCAGTGCAGGGTCTATCATAGGGCCGCCCGCGGAAAGCGAATATGCCGTAGAGCCCGTTGGTGTGGCGATTATAACGCCGTCTGCGTGGCACGAAAGCGCGACGCTATCGTCGCATTTCAGCTCCACTATGGCGATTTTGGCGCAGATTGACGAGGTTATTGTAACTTCGTTGAGCACGGAAAAGCTTTTTTCCGTTTCTCCATCTTTTACCGTTACGGAAAGCATAGTGCGCTCTTCTGTTTCAAATCCGTTTTCAAAAACGTCTTTAAGCGCTGCGATTTCGTTTTTTTCTATCGTCGTAAGAAAGCCGAGGTTGCCGAGGTTTACGCCGAGCACGGGCAAGCCCGCGGGCGCGGCTTTCGCGCAGGCGTCGAGCATAGAGCCGTCGCCGCCGAGCACGATGGCAACGTCTGCCTCCGCTTCAAAAAGCTTTTCCTCGGGCAGGTATGTAAGCGCAGTGTTTTGAAGCTTTTTCTGCAATTTTTCGTCGGCATAAACTTTTGCGCCCGCGGAAAGAGCCATGGCGGCTATTTCTTTAGTATAGCACAAATCTACGTCGCGCTCGGTATTGGGAAGGAGTATTATGTTTTCAATTTTGCTCATATTAACCCCCAAGAATACATTTTTTGATTTCCGCTTCGGTTACGTCTGCCCCTGCGTTGCCCTTTATAAAAAGCGCGAGGTATTCCGTGTTGCCGTCGCCGCCTGTGATGGGCGAGCGCGCAAAAGCGGCGGGGAAGAGCCCCTCTGCGCGCGCTTTTTGGAAAAGCGTGCGTACAACTTCAATGTGGACCTTTTTATCCTTGCATATGCCGCCGGAGGAAAGGTTTTTTCTGCCACATTCAAACTGCGGCTTTATAAGGCTTATAAATCTGCCGCACTCGCAAAGCATAGAGCAAACCGGCGCGTATATAAGCGCCTGCGAAATAAACGAAACATCGGAAACGGCAAGCGGAAATTCGCCCCTGCCGATAAGCTCGGGCGAAAGAAATTTTGCATTTATCCCCTCTAAATTTATTACGCGGCTATCGCAAAGCAGCTCTTGCGCGAGCTGACCGTGCCCAACGTCTACTGCATAGACCTTTTTTGCGCCGTTTTTCAAAAGACAATCGGTAAAACCGCCCGTGGAAGCGCCCACGTCGAGTGCCACGACGCCTTCTGTTTCCACGGAAAATGCAGTAAGAGCCGCTTCGAGCTTAAGCCCGCCGCGACTCACGTATTTCGAGGGTTCGAGTATTTTTATCTCATTTTCAGGTGTGTCTTCCGGTATATCCTGCGAGGGTTTACCGATTTTTTTGCCGCCCAGCTCCACACCGTTTTTTATAAGCTCTGCGGCGTGCGTTCTGCTTTTTGCAAAACC
Organism: Clostridia bacterium; assembly: GCA_017451975.1. Taxonomy (GTDB): domain Bacteria; phylum Bacillota; class Clostridia; order Oscillospirales; family CAG-272; genus UMGS731. The sequence continues at coordinate 6,489 of JAFTNI010000058.1, read as the reverse complement.
GCGTGAGAAAAGAAAGAGGTCTGCACGCATTGTATTTTCTCCGTAACGGATTATTTTTTTATGTATTGGTAAACGATATCCTTGTTTGCATCTATAACGCTTACATTGAACACGTTCATTTCTGCCATTCTTGCGCAGTATTCGTCAACCTGTGCGCGGGGAATGGTATATGTGGAAAGCCCCATGTGGTTTGCCGTGCTTTCAAATTTTGCGGCGTATTCCTTTTTGAAAATTTCGCCGTCTTCTGTAACAAACTTGAGGTCTGCGGAAAATTCGCCCGTTTCCCATTCGGAAAAGTTTATCGCCACGCGCTTGAGGCCCGAAAGCTCAAACGAAGCACCGCCGAAAATGCCCGAAACAAGCTTTATTCTGCCGTCTTTATAAACGTAAAGACCGTCTTTCGGTACGCTTACAAGCAACGCCAGGGCAACGACCGCTATAATTACGGAACAAACCTTTAAAATTATGCTGAACACAGTGAATTTTACAGGCATAACCGCAAAAAGCGCGAATACAGCCGCTATAACAGCCCTTACAATTATGAGATTTTTAGGTTTTATAAATGAAAAGCGTTCGTCCTGTGTTATTTTAACATCGTTGATAGACATTGAATTCTCCAAAATTATTTCTGTTCGTTTTTGGCGGCGGAATCTTCCGCTTTCTGTTCTTTTTTCTCTTTATCGTTTTTCTTTTTTCCTTTTTTCTTCTTGGGGTCGCGAGAGAAAATAGAAACGATTTTTGCAACGAGTGTTACAACCTCGATGCTGTAGTTAAGGCCAACGGCTTTGCCTATGGCTTTGCCGCCAACCGTTATTGCGGAAACAAGACCGCAGAGAATGAGGTTTACCCAAAGCGAGCCGATGCCCATTATCATGGCAAGGCGAAGCGCGACGGTGGCTGCTGCGGAACCCGAAACGACACCGCATATATCGCCTATAACGTCGTTGCAGAAGCTTGAAACCTGGTCGGCTTTGCGTATGAGCGCAAGTCCTGTTTTACCCGCCTTTATCTTCTGCGCCGCCATGGAGTTGAAAGGCTTTTCATTTGCCGTGGCAACGGAAAGACCGATGATATCGAAAATGATACCGATGAAAACGAACGCGAAAAGTATCAGCACGGCTGCAACTATCGGCACTATTGAAAGTACTTCGGATGAAAGTAGGGAAAGAATTATCGAAATAACGAGCGAGGAAAGCGCGGCTGTTACCACCCATTTCCAATTTACAAGCGAAAAGAAGGATTTCTTCTTGGGGGGCTTTACGCCCTTTTTCTCTTGCTTTTGTTGCGCCTTTTGTTTGCCTTGTTCCTGTTTATCCGTTTTGTTGAGGGTTTTTACCTCGTTTTCGTTTTGCTCTTTTCGGTGAATATCTTCCACAGAAAAACCTCCGTTATATAAAAAATAATTATTTGCATAGAAAAAGTGACGGTAATACAAAAAGTAAACTTTGCGACATGAGGTCAAGTTGGTTTTCCCCATCTTCTACCATATTTGTTACCAGCAGGCAGTTTCCCTTTAAAGAAGATGGCGGAGCGTTGCCGTATCCGCTACTTGATTGCCGATGAGTTCGCACTGCAATCCCTTTCGTATCTCGAATATGAACAGTCTAGGAGATTTCCTCGATAAACACAAAACCTTACCTAGCTTTTTTTGCAGCGGCGGTTTCAATCGGCAATAGGCTTTGCCTCCCGGCCAAGGAAAACAAAGTTTAAGATCCGATATTCGCCGCAACCACTCAAAGCAGGCTACGCTATTCGCAGCAACTCAATCGTACCGCATAATAGGTTTAATCTTCCAGCCGTAGCCGCCATAAGGTTATGACGCACCACAAAAGGAAGCCTCAAAGGTGAGAGGAACGAGGTCCGCATGCCATTGCGGTTCGCCCTCAAACCACTCTTCCAGCAGCCACCCCAAACTGGGCGTAAGAAGCAACCACAAGAAGCTTCATCGATGTGCCCGCCAACGGATTTTTAGGCCCGTGTTCGATAAGGCTGTATTTAACTAGAATACTGCACCGTCACAAGTATAATAATACCATATTCAAAGAAAATATTCAAGAGCTAAAAAGTGAATTTTTTACTGTTTTTGAGCGAATTTCAGCCGATTTCGCTATTTATCAGGGTGAAATCCAACTGTTTTTTGAATATTCATTCATTTTTGAAGCAAACCGCGTTTTATGAAGAGTGAAAAACAGCACATTCCAAAACGGAATGTGCTGTTTTTTATTTCAGTTTTTTCAAGTGTTGCGTAAGCCATGTTAAGGCAAACGCTTGCTCTGCGAATACTGCCGTCTGTTTCGTATGCCGTCCACGCGCCGACAACTTCGCCGTATATGGTTATTTTATCGCCCTCAATAAATAATTGCTGGTTTTCCTGCAGGCAATCGCGCACCATTATTTCAAATTCGCCGCCGTCTGCACTTTTGCAAATATAATACACATTGTATTCATAATCGTCGGAAATAAAGTGCTTTACCACGGTAAGCTCCATTTTTGCAAATTGCCCCTCGTACTTTTTGGGGTTGCGGTATAATTCCACGGGCGAAATTTCCTCGCATTTTGCGACGTATTCCTCTTTGGTAAGCGAGGTATTCACAGGAGCCTGCGGTTTAAAGAAGTGCTGTATGGCAAGCGGAATTACAAAATGGTAAACAATCATATATAGCGCCGCTATTATAACGGCTACTATCTTGTGTGATTTTTTATGCGGGCTTGTGATAAGCAGAACGATGGAAACCATGGGGAATATGAACGCCATAAGCGCAATAAACCACCAACGGTGGTACCAATCCACGAACATGACCGTGCGGTAACCGTTATCGTATTTATATTTCTGCTTTTTCGGTGCCGCGCGGTTGCCTGCGCGCATTTCCTCGGGGCAGGGCTTGCCGCAAAGCGGGCAGTTATCCTGCGCGAAGAAGCAGCCGCAATCGGGGCATTTATTCAAATCGGGGCGGTCGAGCATATCGTTATCGCTATCGAAAGCACCCATCATTCTTCCCATTTTGTTTCACACTCCATTACTTGGTTTTATAATATAAATATATCATAATACGGGGTATAAGTCAAGGGGGATTTTATGCGTAATCACAGAAATCAATTTTCAACTGAATTATATAAAAGTACCCTGTCGCGGTCATCTTGAGCGAAGCCGAAACGCGAAGCGCGAGCGTGAAACGCTCGGATTTCGCGGCGGTAAAAAGCGAAGGAACACCTTATCCGTCACGCTTTGAGCGTGACACCTTCCCCTATAAGAGGGAAGGCAAAAATTGATTTCCGTGTATGCGTAATTGTTATGTTGATGGATAAGGGAGGGGCTTGCCCCTCCCGAATTTATGCAGTTAACGGCTCAATGTGAAACATATAACCAAAAACAGAATTACACCGACAAACAGCAGAACGCTGAAGATTAGAGGTGCAAGCTCCGAAAACGTGAACTTAGTTTTGCGGTATGCGCTTTGCGGGCGCTTATTGTTTTCATCGTTTTCGAGCTTCTTCATTTCGTCTACGGAGAAGCGGCGCTTGCACACGGGACATTCAAAAGCCGTCCATGTAAACTTTATGTTGCCTACCATATTGACATCTCCGCAAGCATCGGAAAAATCGAAATCCTTTGCCTCGGGAGATTTTGAGTTTACGACCTTGCTTTCGGTTGTGATGTTTACTATTTCGTCACAGTACGGGCAAAAATGGTTGCGAAGATTAACCCAAAAAGGGTTTGAAAAAATTCTTTTTCTGCCGTGTATTTTCAAAGTTATTTTCCTTTTGAGCGAAGTTCTTTGCTTCTTTCTTTCAAGAAAGAAGAGAGAGTTTCTCCATCCAGTAAACTACGTGGGAAGCAAAGCCATGGTTGCAGCTTGCCGTGGGGCTGTCGTTTTCCCAAAGTGTACCCGTAAGCTCCGCCATTTTGAGGAAATATCCGCGAATGTTTTCAAGCAGCTTTTCGTTTTCGCCGTAGCGGCAGAGAAGCTCCAGGCGCAGGTAGTTGCCGATAAATGCGTTCGCGGGGTATATGTGCTTCCATTTTGCGTCGTCGGCAAGGTTCGGCCAGTTGCCTTTTTCTACTCTGTAGGGGCCGAAATCGTTAAGCAAGCGTTCCCAAAGTACGGGGTTATCCTCGGGTGTTGCCACGCCGCAGAAGAATGCGTAATACTGGCAAGCCTCCGTACACATACCGGAAAGGTGCGCCTTGCCGTCCTCGCCGTAAACGGCGTTGTCGCAATAGAAGCCATCGGGCATGATAGCTTGCTCGTTTATCTTTTTCTTTATGTTCGCGGCTTTGCGTTTCAGGGATTCGTCGCCGTAAAGGCTTGCCGCCGCCTCCAGCATATATGCGTAGAGCATATTGGTGGGGTAGCTTATATCCTGCACAAGCTCGTTCGCCTTGGACCATTCCACGAAAACCCAACGCTCCAGCTTTTCGAGCAAGCCGTCGCTGTTTTCGTATTTTGCAAGGAAAGCAAGAAGTGCGTCTATACGAACCTTTGCCGAGTTCACAAACTCTCGGTCGCCCGTGCGCTCAAGGTATTCGCGAAGCTCGATCACCAGCCACATTGCCCAGTTTGAGATATATCCGCCGCCGTAATGGTCGCCGGGGTAGCATTCTGCAAACATACCGTGAGGAAGATCGCGGAAGCCCTCGGGGAGGAAGAAGTTTTCAAGGAAGTTTCTTTCCACCGTGCTTCTGCCTGTAAGCACTTTTTCGGCGCGCGCCGTAAAGAAGCTGTCGCAGAGCCAGCCCGCGCGCTCACGAGAGGGGCAGTCCATAAATATCGTGAATGCATTCTGACGGTATGTTTCTACGGCGGCATCGAAAATTTTCTGCATATCCGCGTCGCCGCCGATATACTTGCGTTCCGTTTTTACGTCGCCGAAGTAGCGCATGGAAACGCCCGAAACCTCGGCTTTGCCCTTGGTTACGTAGATTTCAAGCGCGCCCGCCGTGTACGGCTCAAACGTGGAAAGGCGGTACGCTCCCTTTTTCATTCTGAAGATCGCGGCGTTAACGGTGTACATTCTGCGGAAGTTCACAAGACCGTTTTCAATCGTGAATTCGTCGAATTTTACGAGGATCTCAGTGTCCTCCTCGCAAACGGCGTCAAGCTCTATTTTACCCGTGGTGTTATAGGGCATTTTATACGCCACGCCTTCGCCTGCGGCAAGCGCAAGCTTGCAAGGCGCTTCGTCCGTTTTGGAGATGGACGTTACCTCTGCGTTTCTTGCAATGAGGAAAATGTCTGTTTCCACTTCTCCGAAAGAGAAGGATTTTTTGCTTGCACCCGTCTTTTTGCCGCGCGGAATGATATATTCGGGGTAGCGTATGCTGTCTGTGTCCGTGCGCAAAGTGAATTTCAGTCGGGAGGATATTTTCTCTGCGTAAACGGAATCGTATACGTTATAGCTGCACTCACGCGCGATGAATTCTTTTTCTTCCGTGGGGCGCGTCAGCGTCAGCGCAAAATCGCGAGGGTCGATCTCCGCCGCCGTTTCCCAGTTTTCGAGCGCAGGCGTGAGGTTGTATACCTCGCAGAATGTTCTCTGGCCGGAGTAGCGCTGTGCCTTTTGCTCGTGCTCTGTCATAACGCGGCAGAGAAAGCCGTTTTCTTCGCCGGTTGCGGCGGTAACCTTGCCTTCCTCTATAAGCTCGGCGCAAAGGAAGGAGGGTTGGTCTATATGATAGAATGAATCGACGCTGTAGCCCGCAACGTCTATAGTTACAACGCTTTTGCCATTTACGTAATCGGTAATATCAAGCTCGTCTACGCGGTAGAAGCCGTGCGCGCAGCGCGCGGGGCCGAAGGCAACGAATACGCCGCCCACCTTTACTGTGTAGGCGGAAGAGCCTGTAAGGCGCAGCACGGTTTTGCCCGCGCCGCTTGCAAGCGCACGGAATGAAAGCCAAAGGTTCATTTCGCTTTCTCTGCCAAAGGGCCAAACGGGGCGCGCCTTTTCAAAGCATACTTTTTTTACGGGAAATTTTGTTTCCATAATAGTTTCCTCTTAAAACTAAAGCCGCCGATAAGCACCGGCGGCTTTTTTTCGTTTTACTTTTCAGTTTGCTTAACTTAAATTAGTTGAGTTCTGCGAAGTATTTGATTGTACGAACCATCTGGCTTGTGTAGCTGTTCTCGTTGTCGTACCAAGAAACAACCTGTACCTGATATGTGTCATCGTCGATCTTAGCAACCATTGTCTGTGTTGCATCGAAGAGAGAACCGTATGTCATACCGATAACGTCGGAAGATACGATTTCGTCTGTGTTGTAGCCGAAGGATGCGGAAGCAGCAGCTTTCATAGCAGCGTTGATGCCTTCAACTGTAACGTCTGCGCCTTTAACAACAGCAACGAGGATCGTTGTGGAACCTGTGCATGTGGGAACACGCTGAGCAGCACCGAGGAGCTTGCCGTTGAGTTCGGGGATAACGAGACCGATAGCTTTAGCAGCGCCGGTGGAGTTGGGAACGATGTTCTGTGCGCCTGCACGAGCACGGC
>JAFTNI010000057.1 GCA_017451975.1 Clostridia bacterium | reverse complement strand
TGATGACAAGGATGAACGCAATGATAGCGATAAATCCGACAAAAAGAAAGTAAACAACGGTATTATTTTCGGTTCAACTGATATATATTCAATAATGAAACACGTGGCAGAAGATGTAAAATACTCTTTAGATCGAACATATAATGATGAGGTTATTATAGCGAGATGCGTTGCATCCGATATGGACATTGGAATTTCCGGAAATACAACTTACGATATTTCTTATAAGATACGCCAGACTATCACATTCGATTTCAGAGAATGCAAGGAAACTTATGAGGAAAAAGCTATCCGAGATGAGTATAACAGAAATTACAGTGCTAAGATGGCAAAGATTAAATGTGAACTTATTTCTCAAACTTATTTAGCACTTGGAGACAAAAAAATTGATGTAGATCCCAAAGTAATTAAAGTGAATTTTGATACACCTTATATTGAAGAATTAAGATTGTAATTAAGCAAAAGCCCCGCTTCCGCAGGGCTTTTATCTTTTATTCCCTGTTATTTTTCACCAATAATTTTAAATTTCGGTCATACATCTCCCCCGAGCTGAGCTTGGGGTTTACAATATTTTCATCCAGCAGATTGTCATATTGTTCGCCTATAGAGGATAGCCTTACTTTTTCTTCAAAAAAGCTTGCAAATGCACCAAACATTTCCATGGGAGAAGCAGTATCTTCAAAATAATTTTTGCGCGAAAACAAGTAATTGAATCTTTCACTTTCGGAAGGACAGTGTACTTTTTCCATACTCTGAATGTTATTTTCTTTATTTAAATAGAATACAATAAACTTATATACCCATTCAACCGATATGGTCTTTGCCCAACAGTAAGCTCCCTTTGGTTCTTCCGAATTCAATTTGATATTTGGCAGAAATCCGCATTTCCTGAGGTCTTCAACAGTTGGTTTCTTATCACTTACATAGTCATAAAAAGCATAAACACTGTACTCGTTATAAAATCCCTCTACATAATGAGAATATGGCAGTTTTTCTGTACCAACGCAAAGAATGGCAATATATTTGTCGTATGCCTCATACGGCGGAGATATGCGCTCAGGAATTCTGTTTGCAATTTCGGGAGAATAGTAGAAGTTACACGAGCAATGATCTATATTCCATACGGTATCAGCATATTCATACTCCTTTGTGCAAGTTCGGAAAATTATAATATCACCCGGTTTGTGCTTCGGCTTTTTGATTTTCGGCTTGGAGATTCTTTCTGTAGGTTGCAGCGATTTAATCTCTTCAAACAGCTTATCCATAACGGCAATTCGTTTTTTTACGTCAGATTTGTTACCGCTTTCTTCCCATTCTTCTATGCCTGCACGAGATTTAATCAAATAAATCGTTCTTTCTTTTACCTCATCTGTTAAAACTCCGTGCTTCCATTGCCAATCTGCAAGCGCGAACCAGAAATTTGAATATTCGTTATCAATGTCGCCTTCTATGATTTCTGCAAATTCTTCAAGTACAAGCCTCTGCCCCGCTTCTTTCCCGACTAACGGATAAACCTCGTTGCACATATCACGAACATCGCAAGAAATATCGTTTGAATATAAGGCTGTTCCCCACGCTCCCATGTTTATTCCTCCTTATCAATCTAAAATTATCGAGGAGTATTCGATTGAATAATATCGAATACTCCCCAAAAATATCAATCAAATTTAACGCTCTTTGCCCATTCGAACGCATACTCTCTGCAATCGTCGGCAACAGATTTTCTGCAGCCAAACTGTACAAGCCAGAATGCATCTTCGGTTTTATAAACAAACGCGAAATAGTGGTAGTCGTTGCCGTTTAAAGCATCATATTCAAAATATGTAAGACTGTCTTTGCTCTGTATAAGAGTCGAAGCTCTATTAGCTGCGTCGGCATATTCTCTTACTGTATAGTCCTCAAGAACAGGATATTCGGCAAAGCTTTCGCGAAGCGCGAACATAATCACTTTATCAGATTTGCAAGCAAGTGCATAACCTTCAACGCTGTCAAGCTCAAAGTTATCTGTCAAAGTAATCGCCATACCGGAAGCAGAAAAATCCTTGGGTTCGCCATTGAGGCCGTTGCCGAAAGCAGTACTCGTACCCATAAAGCCTATAATAAAGCCCACAATACCTGCAATAACCATAACTATAGCGCCGCGGCGAGTGCTTTTTCTTCTGTTTGCAAGCACTTCCTCGCTCACCTCGCCGTCAAAGCGGAAGGCGTTGCCCGTAGCGATATTGAAGCGGTTTTTACCCGTAAGAGTAACGTCCTCTTCTCCGTAAGGAATTTCGACAAACTCGTTGCAAAATCCCTTGCTGAGCTTATCTGCTATAACATAAACTCTGGCAGAAGCTTCGCTTATTTCAAAAGTTTTCTCTTCTCCGTTTTTCAGAGTGCCCAATTTGCGGCAAGGAGTGTTGTTTATAATAAGGTCGTAATTCTTTTCGTCCTCAATATAAACGTTAGCTTTCGCAAGGCAAGCAACAAAGGTTTTTGCCCTTTTAACTGTTAAATTTCTCATTGTAAATCCCCTTTCATTTGCTCTAAAACGCAAATTTTTTGTAATCATTATATAAGACGCAAAAAATGTGCATTTTTGTGCAAAAAATAGTTTTATTTACAATTTGTTAACAATTTGGCACACAATTTGCTCTTGTAAAATCATTTTAACCTATAATAGGTTAAAAGTCAATATTTCAAAACAGATTATATTAAAATTTTTGTATATAATATTTTCGGGAGTATTGATTATGTATAAAAGGATTCGGGATTTAAGAGAAGATAGAGATTTAAACCAAACACAGATGGCTAAAATTTTGGGGATGTCACAAACCGGATATTCGAAATATGAAACCGGGGAAAACGATGTGCCTACGGAAATTTTAATCAAGCTGGCACGCTTCTATAATACGAGTATAGATTATTTACTCGGCGAAACAAATATAAGGGAAAGATATCCCGAAATCAGAAAAAATTAAGATACAATAGCCACGGTTTTTGCCGTGGCTATCATAATTATTTCATCAATATCCGAGTTCTTCTTCTACAAGAATAACTTTAACTCTGTCTTTTTTTCTTTGGCGTGCCATAACCGTGAAGTTCACGCATATTCTGCCGTCTGAGTTGCAGCCCTTGGGCATATTGCCTCCATTAACAAGCGAAATGCACTTGCCTGTTTTTGCACAAGGCGTGTCGCAGTTCAAGCGCTTGCAGTTAAGCGGCGCTGCAATCGTTTTAACGCGCACAACGGCTTCGTCGAGGTCTTTTACTATCTTGTTGATACCAGCAACAAAAATCACCGTTTTGGGGCCGTAAAGGAGCGCCGAAACTCTGTTGGAGTTGCCGTCTACATTGTAAAGCTCTCCGTCCTCCGTAATTGCGTTGGAGCTGGAAAGGTAAACGTCGCAGCACTGTGCGCGAAGCATCATTTCTTCTCTCTCTGCATCGGTAAGGCCGGGGGCGCTTCTGTCGAGATATGTGTAGTTGCCTTCCGTAAGCGCTTCGGGAATGCCGCATTCCTTGAGCGTTACAGAACCGCCGTGAGCGCAAACTGCGCCTTCGGGAATCATGGAAAGCGCAAGCGCCTTTGCTTCCTCGCGTGTTTTTACCACGAAGGTTTCCATATTATTCTTTTTAAGGTTTTCAACTGTTTTTATAATATTCATGCTTTAAAGCTTCCCTTCAATTCTACTATTCTGTTAAATCTGTGGGGGAATTTGCTGTCTACCGTGAAGTAGCCGAGGCGAACGAACTGGAATTTTTCGCCGGGCTTTGCATCTTTAAGCGCGGGTTCAACCTTAGCGCCTGTTATTTCAACGGCAGAGTCGGGGTTCATGTAATCCTCGTAAGTTTTGCCTTCGGGCATATCTGCTACGTTTTCTATGGTGAACATATTGTCGTAAAGCATAACGGTCGTATCTACAGCGTTGGGGGCTGAAACCCAATGGATAGTCCCCTTGACCTTTCTGCCGTCAAGCGGGTTGCCGTTGCGCGCTTCAAGGTCTGCCGTGCAGTGAATTTCTTTTATTGTGCCGTCTTCATTCTTTTCAATGCCAACGCATTTTACGATGTACGCACCCATAAGGCGAACCTCGCCACCCGGCTTCATGCGGAAGAATTTCGGGGGCGGAACTTCTGCAAAGTCGTCTGCATCGATGTAAAGCTCTTTTGTAAAAGGAACTTCACGCGTGCCTGCTTCGGGGTTCTTGGGGTTGTTCGGGAGCGAGAAATATTCCGTCTGGTCTTCGGGGTAGTTGTCGATAACTACTTTTATGGGGCGAGGAACGCATATACGGCGTGTTGCCTTTGCATCGAGCTCTTCGCGGATGCAGCTTTCGAGAAGGAGGATATCAACAAGGCTGTTGGATTTGGAAACGCCTATTCTGGAAATGAAATCGAGAATGGAATCGGGCGTATAACCTCTTCTGCGCAAGCCGCAGAGCGTGGGCATACGCGGGTCGTCCCATCCGTCTACAATGCCTCTTTCAACGAGCGAACGGAGGTGGCGTTTGGACATAACCGTGTGCGTAAGGTTAAGGCGGGCAAACTCTATCTGGCGAGGGGGGCAAGGCTTGTAGTCGATATCCACGTTTTCTATAACCCAGTTGTAAAGCGGGCGGTGGATTTCATATTCGAGCGAGCAAAGCGAGTGTGTAATACCCTCAAGTGCGTCCTGAATGGGGTGTGCAAAGTCGTACATCGGGAAGATGCACCATTTGGTGCCCTGTCTGTGGTGCTCTACGTATTTGATACGGTAAATAACTGGGTCGCGCATACATAAGTTGCCGGAGGCAAGGTCGATTTTTGCGCGGAGAGTGTATTTACCCTCGGGGAATTCGCCGTTTTTCATGCGCTCGAAAAGGTCAAGGCTTTCTTCAATAGGGCGTTCGCGGCAGGGGGAAACTGCGGGCTTGTTTATATCGCCCGCATATTTCGGGTCGCGGAATTCTTCGGGGGAAAGGTCGCAAACGTATGCAAGACCTTTTTTGATAAGACCAACTGCAAGCTCATAGTCCTTTTCGAAGTAGTCGGAGCCGTAGTAGAAGCGGTCTTCCCAATCGAAGCCGAGCCATTTAATGTCTTCTTTTATAGCGTCTACAAACTCTGTATCTTCCTTTGCGGGGTTCGTATCGTCCATACGGAGGTTGCATTTGCCGCCGTATTTGCGAGCCGTGCCGAAGTCGATGATCATTGCCTTGCAGTGGCCGATGTGAAGGTAGCCGTTAGGCTCGGGTGGGAAACGCGTGTGTATTTCATCTGCCTTAACCTTGCCGTTTGCTATATCTTCATCTATAAGTTCATATAAAAAGTTATTGGAAACTTCACTCATTTTCTGTAAAAATCCTTTCTGTTATCTCAAAGAGATGCTATTGCGCTTTCAATTCTTGCGCGTGTTTTATCTTCGCCTATAATCTGCATAACCGTGTAAAGGTCGGGGGCGTTCTGCTTGCCCGTTACGGCAACACGTATAAATGCGCTTATATCGGCAACGTTGCCCTTGTATGCTTCGGGGTTCGCTTTGTAAGCCTTCATATCGGAAGCAAAGCCGAGGCTTTCCGCAATAGCTTTAACCTTGCCGAACCAAGTATTCATATCGTCTGCGTAATTATATGTTTCAAGGAAGGAAGCAAGTGTTTTCTTTATATCGTCGCATTCAAAGCCTGCGGGGTAAGAATCTTCCATTTTGAAGAATTCATCGTAGAAGAAGCCCATATAGGGTTTGGCATCCGCCCATGTTGCAAGGTCTTTTCTCGGTTTTTTGCCGCCACGGCCGATAGCGAGAATTTTAACTGCTTTTTCTTTATCCTCTGCAAGAGCTTTGCCGAATTCGGGGTCAAATTCGTTTGCCCAAAGAGAAAGCTTTTCGTAAACCTCCTCTGCTGTCATACGGGAAAGAATATTTTTTGAAACGTCGTTAAGCTTATTGAAATCGAAAAGGCAACCGGAAACAGACATTTTCTTAACGCTGAAGGGGAAAGCCGTATAGGGCTTATCCATATTCTTTGCGTGCCACTCCTCGTAGTTGGAGTTAAGAAGAGTCATAACATATTCGCAAACAGCCTCGGGGCAGTATCCCATACGCGTATAGTCGTCCATATTCGCGCCCATATCGCGTTTGGAAAGCTTCTTTTTATTGCCGTTTTCGTCAAGGCGCATTATCTGTGCGATGTGCATATATTTCGGGAGCTTGAAGCCGAGGTAAGAGAAAAGCTGAACGTGCTTGGGAAGGCTGGGGAGCCATTCTTCGCCGCGTATAACGTGAGTTGTGCCCATAAGGTGGTCGTCGACTGCGTGTGCAAAGTGATATGTGGGAATACCGTCAGATTTAAGAAGCACGAAGTCCTCGTCGTTTTCTGGGAATTCTATAGTGCCTTTAACAAGGTCTGTAAATTTAATTTTCTTTTCGGCATCGCCGCCTGCGAGAATTCTTACGACAAAGGGGTGGCCCTGAGCAAGGTGAGCCTCAACTTCTTCCATGGTGAAGTTTCTCTGTGCGAGCATTTTTGCGCGGCGGCTTTCGGCCTCCGCCTGCCAGTCTGTATTTTTAATTTCTTCTTTTTTGTTTATCTGCGCAAGCTCGTCAAGCTCTTCTTCAGTGCTGAAGCAGGGGTAAGCTTTGCCCTCGCGCACAAGCTGCTTTGCAAAAGTCTGGTAAATAGCGCCTCTTTTGCTCTGCTTGTAGGGACCGTATGCACCCTTATCGGAAATTTTTCCGCTTTCGTCGAGAATAGCGCCCTCGTCGAAATTAATACCGTATGTTGCAAGTGTCTTTATAAGACCTTCAGCCGCGCCTTCAACCTCACGCTTGGCGTCTGTATCCTCTATGCGAAGGTAGAAAACACCACCCGATTGGTGCGCAAGGCGCTCTGCAACCGTAGAGGGGAAAAGACCGCCAAAGTGAACGAAGCCTGTGGGGCTGGGCGCAAAACGCGAAACAACAGCGCCTTCGGGCAGTTCTCTTCTCGGGAATCTTTTTTCCATATCCTCGGGTGTTTCCGTAATATTCGGGAAAAGTAATTCGGCAAGATGGTTGTAATCCATTTTTATATAGTCCTCCAATTTAAGTAAAAATCAAAATTAAAATTAAAATTTACGCTCAGGTCCGTGCCCGGGGTATATTGTTTTCCCCTTTAACATGGGCATAAGCTTGCGTATGGAATCGAGTATTGTCGTTTCGTCGCCGCCGTAAAGGTCTGTTCTTCCGCGGTCATAGGCGAAAACTGTATCACCCGTGAAAACGGCATCGCCGCAGAAATAACAAACGCAGCCGCGCGTGTGCCCCGGTGTATGTACAACACCTATTTCAAGCGATCCGAGCGAAAGTGCATCGCCATTTTTAAGCGTTTTCGGTTCTGCGCTTACTGTTACCGCCTCCCCTATAAGAAGCGAAGAAGCGTTTTTATATCCGTCTGTGAGCAGCTCTGCATCGTTTTCGTGAACGTAAAGCGGCACATTGTATTTTTCAAGAAATTCGTCCGTTCCGCCTATGTGGTCAAAGTGGCCATGTGTAAGCAACACGAATTCGGGCTTTAAGCCGAGCCTTTCAACCTCCAGAGCGATTCCGTGCGAAGCGGGGTCTATAACGGCGCACTTGCCGCTTTTTTCATCGCTTACGATATAGCAGTTTTCGCCGTAATACCTTTCTGTGACAATATCAATCCTCATACGAATAAAAATTCCTTTTCAGATAATAATTTATAATATTATATCACACAAAAAAATCATTGTAAATCATTTTTTAAAAAAACTACAGATTTTTCCGTAGTTTTTTTCGTGCACTTGACTTTTTTTGCGCATTTTGGTATGATTAATATTATTGAAAGTTGTATGATAAATAATGCAAAAAATCGCTATTATGGAAATCCCCTTTAATAACGTCACGTTGGTAGAGGCGGCGGAGCTTGCCTTCTCTTTTTCGGAAAACGGGAAACAAGTGCTCGCCGTAACGCCAAATGCGGAAATCATGGAGCTTTGCCGAAAAGACTGCACTGTTAAAAAAGCCGTGCTTTCGGCAGATATAATTTTGCCCGACGGCGAGGGCGTGCTTTTTGCCGCAAAAAAGCTCGGCACACCGCTAAAAGAAAAGGTTGCGGGCGTGGATTTCGGGCTTGAATGCGCACGTATAGCCGTGGAGCGAGGCAAAAGCCTCTTTCTTCTCGGTGGCAAACCGGGTGTAGCAAAAAAAGCCGCAAGCGAGCTTTGCACTCGTTTTCCGCGCCTGAAAATAGCGGGGACTCATAGCGGATATTTTGCCCGCACGGGCAAAGAAAACGCCACCGTGATTTCCAAAATCAACGAAAGCGGTGCAGATCTGCTTTTTGTCTGCCTCGGCGCACCATTGCAGGAAAAATGGGTTTGCGAAAACCGCGATTTATTGAAAACTCCAAAGCTTATTGCTTGCCTTGGCGGCAGCATTGATATCTATGCAGGCAAGCTCTCGCGCGCTCCGCGCTTATTTATAAAAATGCGCGCAGAGTGGCTTTGGCGCTTACTTCGCGAGCCTTGGCGCATAAAGCGGATGGCTTGCCTCACGCGATTTATCATATCCGTATACGAATACAAACGAAAACTAAAAAAACGAGGAACATAAAATGAGTAAACTTAAAGTAGAACTTATTACCTATACCCCCGACGCAGATAAAATAGTAGCCGCGGCGGCAAAGCTTTGCTACGCCAAAAGCGATATAGATACTTTGCTCGAGGGGCTCACCCCCGAAAAAACGGAAAACTTCCTGGAGCTTCTCTCTTCCCTGGGTCACCAAAGCCCCGTGGAGCACGCAAGCTTCACCTTTGGCATAGAGGGCGTTTCCCGCGCGCTTCTTGCGCAGCTTACGCGCCACAGAATCGCTTCCTTCTCCGTACAGAGCCAGCGCTATGTTTCAAAATGCAATTTTGAATACATACTCCCACCCGAAATAGAAGCCATTCCCGAAGCGAAGGCGGAGTTTATTGCCGCTATGGAAGAGGACGCGCGGCACTACGAGCGTTTGCAGACAATACTCAAAGAAGCACACGCAAAGCGCCTTATTGCAGAAGGCAAAAACGAGGCGGATGCAATTAAGGCGGCAGAAAAAATGGCAAATGAAGATGCCCGTTTCGTGTTGCCCAACGCTTGTGATACGCGCATTATTATGACTATGAACGTGCGCTCGCTCTATAATTTCTTTACGCTCCGCTGCTGCAACCGCGCACAGTGGGAAATACGCGAGCTTGCAACGCAGATGCTCGCGCTTGTAAAGAAAGCCGCTCCCCTTCTTTTCAAAAATGCAGGCCCCGCTTGCTTGCGCGGCAAATGCCCCGAAGGTGGAATGACTTGCGGCAAAATGGCGGAAGTACGCGCAAAGTTTGGTAAATAATATGGAACTTTGGGATTTATTCGATAAAAACAGACTGCCGCTTGGCAAAACGATTTCCCGCGGCGAAAAAATGCCCGTGGGCGCATACCGCACGGTCGTGCATATTTGTATATTCAATTCAAACGGAGAAATGCTAATTCAGCACCGCCAGCCCTTCAAAAAAGGCTTCCCAAATATGTGGGATGTGAGCGTAGGCGGCTCTGCCATAGCGGGCGAGACCAGCGCAGAAGCCGCAGAGCGCGAAGCGAGCGAGGAGCTTGGTATTTCCCTTCCTCTTAAAGGCACTCGCCCTCGCCTTACCGTCAACTTTTCCGAGGGATTTGACGATATCTACATAGTCGAAAAAGACCTGGATATATCATCGC
>JAFTNI010000056.1 GCA_017451975.1 Clostridia bacterium | reverse complement strand
CAATACGGGCACTATCGGCACGGCAGATAAAGCGGTGGTTATGTGGAGCGATTATATTAATTTAAAAAACAACGGTATCACGATAGCAGATACGGAATCGGCAGGAGTCGAGTGGGTTTGCAAGAAAAATGACATTAAGTGCTTGATAGTAAAGGGAATTTCGGATTTTCCCCAAAATGAAGATTATCAAAAAGATAAAAACGGAAACGAAGAACAGATAAACTAATTTATGGAAAATGTTCCAAAAGTAATGAAAATTATTTTTGAAACATATTTTGAAAAATTGATATGATTAAAATAGCGTGTCGATAAACTAATTTTAGGCTCTCCCCTATGGGGGAGCTCCGCGAAGCGGTGAGAGGGTAAGTGTAAAAAATATAATTTTTTAATGTATTTTCGGTTTTAGTTATAGCCCTCTCTGTCACCTAACGGTGCCACCTTCTCGCTGCGGCTCGGTCACATCGCGGCTCTGAAAGCCGTTCGGGCTTTCATTCACTTCCGCGATGCCGCTTCGCTACCCAGAGTGAGAGGCTAAAATTGCTTTATCGACACGTTTAAAAGAGCTCCTTTCCATAGGAGCTCTTTTAAAATTAAAATATATTTTTCAAATCTTTCCCATACCTCTTTTATTTGTATTCAAAATATGTTAAAATAGAATATAAACATCTTGAAAGGAATAAAAATGGAAACTTTACAGACTATAAACGCTATTCGCGATAATATAAAAAAATCTATCGTCGGCAACGACGAGGCAATAGACCTTATGCTCATTTCGCTTTTTGCGGGCGGCCACATTCTTTTGGAGGATGTGCCCGGTACGGGAAAAACAATGCTTGTAAAAAGCCTTGCCGCTTCTGTAAGCTGCAAATTCGGGCGCATACAGTTTACCCCCGACCTGCTCCCCTCGGATATAACGGGCGTGAACTTTTTCAACATGAAAAAATCGGAATTTGAATTTATACCCGGCGCGGTATTTTCAAATATACTTCTTGCCGATGAAATCAACCGCGCAACGCCGCGCACGCAATCGGGCTTGCTGGAGTGTATGGAGGAGCGCCAGGCAACTATAGACGGCAAAACGTATAAGCTTGCCTCGCCCTTTATGGTTGTTGCAACACAGAACCCCGTGGAAAATATGGGTACGTTTCCGCTTCCCGAAGCGCAGCTGGACCGTTTTCTTGTGAAAACGAGCCTGGGCTACCCGAGGGTGGAAGATAACGTGGAAATACTCGCGCGCTTCGGCGCAAGCTCCGAGGTAAAGGGCGCAGATGCCGTTGCCACGGAAAAAGACGTGCTTGACGCTATGGCGGCACACGCCGCCGTTTACGCTCACCGCGACCTTCTGCGCTATATTTCCGTAATAGTGGAAAAAACGCGCAACGCAGCGGGCGTTTTGCTCGGCGTAAGCCCTCGCGGAGCAATAGCGCTGCTCAAGGTGGCAAAGGGCTTTGCGCTGCTTGACGGCAGAGGATATATCACGCCCGACGACGTGAAGAAAGCCGCCGTGCCCACGCTTGCCCACCGCCTTGTGCTTACGGGCTCGGAGCAGCTTAAGCGCGACGCCGCAAGGGGTATTATAGCAGAAATTCTCGAAAACACAGCCGTGCCCACAGAAGCGCGGTTTGACGGTATTTCTTAACGTTATGGCTGTAAGAATAATTACGTTTATTGCAGATATTCTGAAAATTCTGCCGTTCGCCGCTATTGCATATGGGCTTTACAGGCTTTTGAAGCTTTTGCGCGCGCTGGCGATAGGGAAGCTTTACTACACGCGCGAATTTTCCGAAAATGCAGTTTTTGCGGGCGATTCCGTTTATATGACGGAAACTGTTTACAACAGGACTCTTATGCCGCTTCTTTTTGTGGATATAGAGGGCTATTTATATAACGGGCTTGCCATAGACGGCGTTAAGCCGAAGGGCGGGGATATGCAGCACTTCGTAAGCCGCGTGCATCTTCTTCCGTTTATGCAAATAAAGCGCACGCACAAAATAACCTGCCTTCGCCGCGGGGTTTTCACGCTGGATTCCGTTTCTGTTTTTGCAAACGGAAGCCCTATAAATTTTGAAGCGCCCGTTACGCTCACGGTTTACCCGGAGCTTATAAAAAACGCGCCCGTGCTCCCCACCATAGCCACGACGATAGGCGACCATATAACAAGCCGAGCGCTTATAAGCGACCCTTTTTCGCTTTCCGGCATACGCGATTACCGCCCCGGTGATACCATGCGCCAGATAAACTATAAGGCGACGGCGCGCAGCGCATATTCGCCCGCCGCGCTGAAGGTAAACAACTACGATTTCTGCCAGAATTACAGCTTTGTGGTTTGCCTGAATTTTCATGTCAAGTGGGAGGACCACGTTGACCTTGCAGATTACGAGCGCATTATGGAAAGCGGGCTTTCCGTTTCCGCCACGGCGCTTTCAGAGGCTTCGCGTGCGGGCGGAAGAATAGGCTTCGCCGCAAACTGCGAATGTGAGGGGCGCGAGCGCTTTCTTACATACAAGATGAATAGCGGCAAGCACCATTTTCTCGATATTATGCAGTGTATGGCGGGCATGGATTTCAAGGACGGTATGTCGTACGCCGCACTTCTTGATTACTACATAAGCCTCAACACGGAAAACACGCTTTATATACTCGTTACAACGTATATAGATAGCCAGATAGATGCCAAGATAGCGCATTTGCGCAGAACGGGAAACGACGTTAAAATAATCGGGCCTATGGGGGAAGCAATATGAAAAACAAAAGAAATTTTCATTTGACGATAAGCATTATATGTCTGGCCTTTGCTATTGCCTGCGCCGTTATTTACGGCGTTTGGAAGGACGATAACGTGCGCTTTCTTTCTGCTATCGGCTTTACCGCCTGCGCTTGTATATTCTTGAAAATGCTTTTTGAGTTTTTGCGCGATATTCGTTTTGGCAGAAAGCTTTTTGCCCCTTTGCGCAAGCTTTTTGCAAAGCTTTATAAGAATTTCACAAGCAAAATTCTCGGAAAAGACGAGGATAAAATCTATCTTGAAAGCAAAAAAGACGAATTTCAGATAAAGTTTGAAATGTTCAGGCACGCGCCGAAGGCGGCGGGGAAGAAAGCGCCGCCGCGCTTGCCGAAATACAGCTCGCTGAAAACGGACAGGGAAAGAGTGCGGCATATTTACACTGCGTTTCTCAAAAAGAAGGAGGAGCGCGGCTATAACGTAAAGTCTGCTCTTACGCCGAACGAAATAAGCGCCGATTTTGCGGGTAATGAGAAAGCAGAGCTTCTGTTCAAGCTTTACCCCGCCGCACGTTACGGCGCGGAAAACGAGCCGTGCGAGGCAGATATTAAAAAACTTGAAGATTTGATGTAAAAAACGCGCCGTACGGCGCGTTTTTTGCGAAATGGTAATTAAAAAGCCTTCTCAAAAGAGAAGGCTTTTTTCCTATAACGAGAGTTTTATGTTACTTTTACCGTTTTTGCCCATTCGAAGAAATGCGGCTTGTATTCTTTGTATTCGCTTTCCTCACAGGCAAACTGCACCATCCAGAAAGCATCGCTGCCTTTGTACATTACCGTGAGGTATGTGAAGCTCATATTTTTCATTTCGTTGAAAACGGTGTATTCGATATTATAAAGCCCGTCTGTTACCGTTACGGGGGTGGGGAATTTCAGGTCGTTTACCTCGTAAATTCTGTCTGCATAATTGCTCACGTCCCACTCGGAGGAGCCGTCGAGGTTTATGAAATCGTCTTTTATCGCCCAAACGTAGACGTTATCCTTTTTGAAGTAGGCGGTGTACCCCTCTACCTCAACTTCCTCGAAAACATCGGGAACTTCTATGGAAAATTCGCCGTATTCGCGCTTTTCCGTTTCGGCATCGAGAACGTTTTTGCAGGATGCGAGCGAAAGAAGCGCAAAAAGGCAGAGGAGAATGGAAATGATTTTTTTCATTTTGCCAACTCTTTTCTTGCAAAGTCAACCTGCATCTGTACGTTCTGCGGGCTTGTGCCGCCGAGAGAGATGCGCTTTTCCACGCATACGGAAAGGTCTATTGCCTCGTAGAGGTCGAGCTCGAAAACTTCGGAAAGTGCTTTGTAATCTGCAAGCGGGAGCGTTTCGAGCGTTTTGCCGCAAGCGATGCATTTAGCAACGGCTTCGCCTACAATTTTATATGCCGTGCGGAAGGGCAGACCCTTGCGCACGAGGTAATCGGCAAGGTCTGTGGCGCAGATAAAGCCGCCGCTTGCCGCTTTGCGCATATTATCCTCGCAGGCAACTGCTGTTTCAAGCATGGGTGTGAACACCTCAAGGCACAGTTTAACTGTGTCGCAAGCATCGAAAACGGCTTCTTTATCCTCCTGCATATCTTTGTTGTATGCAAGCGGAATACCCTTGAGCACTGTGAGCATCGTTATAAGGTCGCCGAAAACTCTGCCCGTTTTGCCGCGCGTAAGCTCTGCCATATCGGGGTTTTTCTTCTGCGGCATAATGCTGGAGCCCGTGGTGAAAGCATCGTCAAGCTCTATAAACTTGAATTCCCAGCTGGACCAAAGAATGATTTCCTCGGAGAAACGGGAAAGGTGAACCATTATCAGCGAGGCGCAGGCGAGAAATTCCACGCAGAAATCTCTGTCGGAAACGCCGTCCATGCTATTGAGGCAAATGCCCTCAAAGCCGAGCTTTTCCGCTTCGAAAGCGCGGTCTGTATCGTAAGTAGTGCCTGCGAGCGCGCAAGAGCCGATGGGGCAGAAGTTCGTGCGCTTTTTTGCGTCGGCAAGGCGGTCTATATCGCGAAGGAACATAAAAGCATATGCCATAAGGTGCTGGCCGAACGTGATTGGCTGAGCGCGCTGAAGGTGCGTGTAGCCGGGCATTATCGTCGCCTTGTGGGCTTCCGCTTTATCGGCTATAACGGCAACGAGTTTTTTGAGCATACACGAAATTTCGTCTATTCTGTCGCGCATATACATACGGAGGTCGAGCGCAACCTGGTCGTTGCGGCTTCTTGCAGTGTGCAGCTTTTTGCCGAGGTCGCCTATGCGCTCGGTAAGCACTTTTTCCACAAACATATGGATATCTTCGCAGTTTTCGTCTATTTAAAGCGCGCCGCTTTCAATATCAAGCAGGATTTTTTCAAGCTCTGCTATAATCTTATCGGCTTCTTCCTTGCCGATTATGTTCTTTGCGCCGAGCATTGCGGCATGAGCCATAGAGCCCGTTATATCCTGGCGGTACATTTTTTTATCGAAGCTTATGGAAGAGTTGAAATCGTCTGCCGTTTTATCGAGTGTTCCCAAAAATCTTCCTGCCCACATTTTTTCCATGGTAATGTTCCTCTTTTTTGATTATTTTTTAAAACAAATTCCGCAGGTCGTGTAGCCTTGCGATAATAATTCCGTATAATCGCCGTTATATTCGGCGCGGTTGCTTTCCATCATACCATCTGCATAGCGGCAAGTGGGGTAATGGATCTTTTTTGAACTTTTGTTGAGTAAGTACTTTGCTGCAACGGGTGTTGTAGCGCTTGTTGCGGGCTGCGCCGTATTTGGCGGCGCAGCCGTTGTGTGAACCGTGGTGTTATTTACGTTCGGTCCCTGCGCGGAGGTAATTGATGTTTGCAGGGTTGTTTGCGAAGTTGCCGCCGTGGTGAATGCGGTGTTTTCCGTTTGCGCGGGCGCGTTTTCTCTGCCGAAAACGAGCCCCGGGGAGCTGAGAACGCCCACAAGCAGAAACACTGTGGCGCTTAAGTATATAAAAGCCGGTTTTATTTTCAGATATTTGCCGAGCGCGCGGCTCAGCACGCCGTCGGGCACGAAAAGCACGCCCGCAAGCGCAAAAAATATATTACATACTTGAAAGCCGTATGCCGGCAGGCAGAGAAAGCAGAATATCACTGCGAGCCAGGCGGGCACCAAGGCAAGTTTCTTCATAGCGAACCCTTTCAGCGTAGATGTTTTTAATCTGCAAGCTTGCTTTCGCCCGTTGCGTAGTTGATTTCAACACCGGGCTGAACGTTGTAGAAATATACGTTGAAGCAAATGCCCTCGCCTTCGTCTTCTACAGAATATGCTTCCATAAGAATGCCGCTTGCCACGAGGTTATTGCCTTCGAAAACGGGTGTTACTCTGTAGAGCACGTGGTTATCCGTTTCCTTGATATAGTCGGCAACCATGTTTTCGAAAAGAAGCATGCCTTGCTCTTCAGCGTTGCCTGCGTTGAAATATCTTGTGCCTGTGATAAGGTTTCTTTCGTTATCGTTTTCGGCGGAAAGCTGCCAGCCGATAAGGTGGCAACGGTTATAGAGCCATCTTCCGCTTACGATATCGTTGCTGTATTCCTTCTGAACCCAGCCGGAGGGTGTTACGTTGTTGATCTTGCCGCGTTCTTCGTCTTTTTCGGGCATTGTTTCTTTGCCCAGGCAAGCCATAACTACGCCGCATCTGCCAAGTGAATCGAGCTCACTGTAATTTTCATAAGCCTTCGTGGTGTAGTCGCTTTCCTTGAAAAAGGGCTTGTTGCTGTTTATCACTACGTAAGCGTTATCGGAATATGCGGGGATAGAATCCAGGTCTACGTATTCCGGTACATTATTTTTGCCGCCGCCATCTTCTTCGTTACCGAGGAAGGAGTTGAATATTTCCGCGATTTCGGGGGGGAGAAAATCAAGCGCCGCGCAAGCCGTGCAAAGCAGGGCTGTTATGATAACAAGGAGAGTCGCTATGACTTTCACCGCTGTGTGTTTGTTTTTTCTGCGTCTGTATGCCATCTGGTGTTTCACCTTACCTTTTTATAAATTTGCTCTGTTATTGTGGGGTGGGAGTTGCCTATGAATTCTTCCGTGGAGGCAAGCTCATAGCCCAGCTCTTCGAGGTCAAAATGGAAGTGCCTGTCGGCGGGGTAGTGCCTGTTCCAACGGTAGATAATAATTTTTTCCGAGTTTTCAAGCGTGATGGGGGGCTCTTCGCAAAAGCAGTAGTCGTTTTTGCCCGCCGCGGTGAGATAGTCGCCGCAGGCGACGATTTTTTCGCTTTCGGGGAAAATCTTTGCCGAATATTCGCTCATATAGAGCTTGCCCGTGGTGAGCGCCATAACGCGCTCGCAGAGAAGCTTATCTCTGCTTTGGCGGCGGCCGCCAAACATCATGCCGTTTCTATTATCCAAACATACGATTAAATTCAAAAAATACCTCCTTGTAAAAATAATATTAGTGTTTATGCCGGCTTTAATTATTTTATCACAAAGGCTGTATGTGTGCAAGCATTTTTGGTAATATTTTTTGGGGAATTTTATATTGCAGTGTTGGAAGGTAAGGGGATTTATAAAAATAACAGTGGCAAAAAGAATATCCGCAGGCAGAATACCTGCGGATATTTTGTGGGAGATTTATTTGTTTGCGTTCTGCTTATCTACCATAGCCTGAACTTTTATGGGCAAGCCGAAGAGGTTGATAAAGCCTTCCGCATCCTTCTGGTTATAGTCACTTTCGCCAAAGGTTGCGATTTCTTCAGAGTAGAGGGAGTATTTGCTCCAAGCGCCGGCTTTGATGATGTTGCCTTTGTAGAGCTTGAGGCGAACCTTACCCGTAACCTTTTCCTGTGTTTTATCTACGAAAGCGGAGAGAGCTTCGCGAAGGGGAGTGTACCACTGACCGTTGTAAACGAGGTCTGCAAAAGTTATGGCAAGCTCTGCTTTTTTGTGAGCCGTGTATTTATCGAGGCAAAGTGTTTCGAGGTATTCGTGAGCCTTGTAGAGGATCGTGCCGCCGGGGGTTTCATATACGCCGCGGCATTTCATACCTACGAGGCGGTTTTCTACGATATCGAGAAGACCGATGCCGTTTGCACCGCCGAGCTCGTTGAGCGCGAGAATGATTTCTTTTGCCGTCATTTTCTTATCGTTGAGCGCAACGGGCGCACCCTGTTCGAAATCGAGCGTGATATACGTGGGGGCATCGGGCGCGTCGATGGGGGAAACGCCCATTTCGAGGAAGCCTTTCTTTTCATACGTGGGCTCGTTGCCAACGTCCTCGAGGTCGAGGCCTTCGTGGGAAAGGTGCCAGAGGTTTTTATCCTTAGAGTAGTTTGTTTCGCGGTTTATCTTGAGGGGGACATTGTGCGCTTCAGCGTAATCGATTTCTTCCTCGCGGGATTTGATATCCCATTCGCGCCAAGGGGCGATGATGGGCATATCGGGAACGAAGTGCTTGAGCGTGAGCTCGAAACGAACCTGGTCGTTGCCCTTACCCGTGCAACCGTGGCAGATAGCGTCTGCGCCCTCTGCAATAGCAATTTCTGCGATGCGCTTTGCGATAACGGGGCGGGCGAAGGATGTGCCAAGGAGGTATTCTTCATAGATAGCGCCAGCTTTCATCGTGGGAACGATGAAGTCGTCTACAAACTCTTCCGTGAGGTCTTCAACATAGAGCTTGGATGCGCCTGTTTTGAGAGCTTTTTCTTCGAGGCCTTCAAGCTCGTCTGCCTGGCCTACGTTACCGGAAACGGCGATAACTTCGCAGTTATTGTAGTTTTCTTTGAGCCACGGAATTATGATAGATGTATCAAGGCCGCCGGAATAAGCGAGCACAACTTTTTTGATGTTTTCTTTGTTAATCATGGTTTATATAATCTCCTTTAGGAATGTGATTTCGTGAATTTCGGAATAAATATTCATCAGTTGTGCATATTATACACCCCTATACAAATTTTGTCAATGCCTTTTTGAAAATAAAATATGCCTAAAATAAAGGCTTTTTTTTGTGCAAGATGGCAGTTTGGCGGTTTGTCAAGAGAGTGCATATTTTTCCTTTGGAAGAAAATAGAAACCCCTAGGATTTTACTCCTCGGGGTATGCGGTGAAGCCGTTGATTACTGTAAGAAT
>JAFTNI010000055.1 GCA_017451975.1 Clostridia bacterium | reverse complement strand
TACTGTCTACAAAGTAAAGTTTCACACTTGGAGGAAAATAAAAATGATGAAGCTCGGTCCGATTATAGTTTCTTTGCTTGATACCGATTTATACAAGCTCAATATGGGAATGGTAATGTTCCATAAACACACAAACCTTAACGGAACATATATTTTTAAATGCAGAAACAAGGATATTGTGTTCACCGAGGAAATGGTTAACGAGATCAACGGGCAGATCGACCACCTTTGCACGCTCAAATTCAACGATGAAGAGCTGGAATACCTTAACTCTATTCCGTTTATCAAATCTGACTATATCGAATTTTTGCGTATATGGCACCCCCTGCGCAGATATGTTACTTGCCACGGCAACCCCGACGGTACGCTTACACTTCGCGTAGACGGCCCTATGTTCAGCGTAATGCAGTTTGAAATTTATTTGCTTGAAATCGTAAACGAGGTATACTTCCGCATGAGGTATAACTACCTCAATCTTATCGAGGATGCTAAAAATCGCCTTCAGAAAAAGATTGACGATATCAAAAACGGCGTGTATACGTTTAAGTTTGCTGAATTTGGCTGCCGCCGCCGCTTGAGCCGCGAATGGCAGGACCATGTGGTAGAGGCTCTTTTGGAAACGGGTGCTTGTGTTGCTACCTCCAACGTATACCTCGCTATGAAATATAATTGCAAGCCGATGGGTACATATGCGCACGAATACGTGCAGATGTACCAAGGGGTGCCCGGTGTTCAGCTGGCTTACACAAATAAAATCGCAATGGAAGAATGGTTCGATGAATTCCAGGGCGATAACGGTACGGCGCTTACAGATACTCTTGGCACGGATATATTCCTGCGCGACTTCAACAAGCTCCAGACAATGTGCTATACGGGCGTAAGACACGATAGCGGCGACCCATTTGCATGGGGCGATAAAATTATTTCTCATTATGAAAAAATGGGCATAGACCCCAAAACAAAAACACTTCTTTTCAGCGACTCCCTGAACTTCGACAGAGCACAGGCAATATACGATTACTTCAAAGACAGAGTAACGGTAAAATTCGGCATAGGTACATTTTTAACGAACGATACGGAAGTGGGCTCGCTTAACATAGTTATAAAATTGCAGTATGTAAACGGCCACCCCGTTGCCAAACTCAGCGATGAGCCCGGAAAAACGATGTGCCAGGACCCCGATTATGCAGATTACCTCAAGAGAGCTGTGGAATACAGGCTTAAAGAGGGCATATAAGGCGGGTTATATGAAATATCTTATAGTTGTTGATATGCAGAACGACTTTATAGACGGCGCGCTCGGCACAAAAGAGGCGCTGGCTATAGTTCCGTATGTAAAAAGTGTTATTGAAAATTTCGACGGTAAGGTTCTTTTCACGAGGGATACACACCTTGAAAACTATATGGAAACGCAGGAGGGCAAAAACCTGCCTGTTCCTCATTGTATAAAGGGCACGGAAGGCTGGCAGATAAGGGCCGAGCTTGACGCCTTGCGAAAAACCGAAGCAATAGACAAAGTGACATTTGGCTCGAAAGACCTCGTTGCCGTTCTCGGAAACGAAGACGATATTGAAAGCATAGAGTTTATAGGCCTTTGCACGGATATATGCGTTATTTCCAATGTTATGCTTGTAAAAGCATTTTACCCCGAAATTCCCCTTATAGTTGATGCGAAGGCTTGCGCCGGCGTAACGCCGCAGAGCCACAAAAACGCGCTTGAAGCAATGAAGGTTTGCCAAGTGACAGTTATAAATGAATAATAAGGAAACAAGCGGTTTATAGCCGCTTGTTTTTTTAATAATATATTGATATTTTGGTGTTAATATGCTATATTTTCAATATCCCCACATAGGGGATATTGAAAGGGGATTTTATATGGAAAAACACGAACATACAAAAGCGGTATTGAACAGAATGTCCCGCGCTATAGGGCATATGAACGCCGTTAAAAAAATGATTGAAGAAGGGCGCGATTGCAGCGAGGTTCTTATTCAGCTTTCGGCAGTGCGCTCTGAAATCACCAACGTCAGCAAGGTGATATTAAAAGACCACATAGACCATTGCATTATAGATGCCGTGAAGGAAAACGATAAAGAGGCAATAGAGAATTTGAAAGGAGCGATTGAAAGATTGATATGAATAATTCAGCAAAAAAGGGAATTTTTCTTGCAGTTATTGCGGCTGCGCTATATGCGGTAAATTCTCCGTTTTCGAAAATATTGCTCGACTATATGCCGCCGACTTTTACTTTTTATAATATCTCGGAGGGACACCGTAATGCGCTTTGAAGCACCTTGTAAAGTAATTGGCATCGGAATACCCGCACTGTGCGGCGATCTCGCCTATGCTTTGGTTCCCCTCCTTGAGCTTTTGGAGTGCTTGCTCCAAGCGGTAAATTTTAAGGTAGGTCATAGGTGTAACGCCCGTCGCACGCTTGAATTTTCTGCAAAAATGCCCGGTACTGTAGCCGAATTTTCGGCATAGCGTTTTTGTGTTAAGGTCGAGTGCGCAGTTTTCCTCCATATAGTCTATGATCTTCATAATACTGCTCTTGAACTCGGTGTGAAGCTCTGTTAAGTGATGCTCGAATAGCAGATATAAAAGCTCGTAAATGAGTGAGGTCATCTTAAGAGAGCCCGGGTCCTCGGCATCACATATTTCGTCTGCACAGCGCAGAGTCTCTTTTTTTGAAATGATCGTTTCGAATTTTGCATTACCGTTATATATCTGTGGGAGCTTATTGCGGCAAACGGCGGATTCGTTATAAAAGCTTCTGACGTCAAACATGATAACATCGTATTCAACGAATGAGTCTGTCGTATAGCCCTTGTGGACAGTCCGAGGCAAAAAAACGCTCATCTCGCCCTGCTTCAGGCAATCGGAGCTGCCGCCAAATACCACGGTCATACTGCCCCTTTTTACACGAATGATCTCCAATCGGTCGTGCCAGTGCATTCTGAAGCAGGAGGAGTGCGGCTCTATGTAAAAGTGCAGTGTCTTTACCGCCGCGGCACTGTACCTGACTTTCGCAAGTTCCTTTATTGTGCTTTCCATTTTATCTCCAAAATCAATAATATGCTAAAAAACAGCATATTTGTCCTTTTATTATGTATAATATTATGATAAAATAAATATAAACAAAAATCAATGGCAAGGAGAGATATTTATGAAGAAATATTCGGTAATTTTGATCGGAGCGGGAATCAGAGGCAAAGCTTACACAAACAAAATGCTTGCCATGAAGGATCGGTTTAAGGTTGTTGGTGTGGCGGAGCCTATTGAAAACAGAAGAAATAATATCAAAAACAAGCACGGCATACCTGATGATATGTGCTTTAACGGCTGGGAAGAAATACTCTCAAGGCCTAAAATGGCAGATATTGCGGTCATCACTACGATGGACGAAATGCATTATGTGCCTGCTATGAAGGCTATCGAGCTCGGTTACGATATTCTTCTTGAAAAGCCTGTGGCACCGACCCCGAAGGAGTGTGCGGATATTCTTTTGGCGGCAGAGAAAAAAGGCGTGAAAATCCTGGTTTGTCACGTTTTGAGGTATACGCCCTTTTTTAAGAAGGTCAAAAAAATAATAATGGATGGCACGATAGGTGACATTATGTCTGTTCTTCACGTTGAGGGAGTGGGAAACGTGCATCAAAGCCACAGCTATGTCCGCGGTAACTGGCACAGCGAAAAGGAAACATCGCCCATGCTTCTTGCCAAATGCTGCCACGACCTGGATATTCTGCAGTGGCTTTTAGACGAGCCTTGCGATAAGATACAGTCATTCGGAAAGCTTACGTACTTTACGCCGAAATATGCGCCCGAGGGCGCACCGAAAAGATGCATTGACGGCAATTGTCCGATAGAGGATAGCTGCCCGTATAACTGCAGAAAGCTTTATTACGAGAGCAAGGATAACACTTGGTTCAGGCCCGCCTGCACGCGCGGTATCTCCACGGCGGATATACCGACGGACCAAGAGGTTATGACAGCGCTGAATACCACCGATTACGGGTTGTGTGTTTATCATGCCAACAACGACGTCGTCGACCATCAGACTGTCAATATGCAGTTCAAGAGCGGTGCGAACGTGACACTTAATATGAATGCGTTTAATAAAGGCGGCAGATACATCAGGATCTTCGGCACGAAGGGCGAACTCTTTGCTTACATGGATAGCGATAAGATAAACGTATACACCTTTGATGATGGAAAGAGCGCCGAGATACCGATAATTTCAAATGATGAAAGCATTTTGAGCGGTCACGGCGGAGGCGATGAAGGTCTTATCCGCGAGCTTTACGATTATTTAATCGGAAATTACAGCGGATTTTGTGCGGCAGATATCGATATTTCTGTCAAAAATCATCTTATCGGCTTTGCGGCCGAAAAATCGAGACATGAGGATACGGTCGAGAGTATAGACGAATACTTCACTGCCTTCGGGTTGGTCAACGAATAATAAACGCGAAGATCGCCTACGCATACAGAGCAATTTTTATGATATAAAGGAAAACAAGCGGTTTTATAGCCGCTTGTTTTTATATTTGTTCAAATTTATACTTCAAAAGGCTTAAATAAAAAGAAAAATATGATATAATTATAAAAAAGATTGTAAGAAATTCTTCTTTTCGGAGTCTTATAGGTGAAGGGGGTGATAGAGTGACAGATTTTGAGCAAATATACAATACCTATTTCAACGACGTTTACCTGTATATTCTGCGGCTTTCGGGCAATGCCCACATAGCCGAGGAAATTACAAGCGAAACCTTTTTCAAGGCTATGAAATCTATAAACAGCTTCCGCGGCGATTGCGGCGTGCGCGTCTGGCTTTGCCAGATAGCGAAAAATTGCTATTATTCGTACGTAAAGAAAAATAACCGCACTGAGCGCGTAGAGGAAGAGGAGCTTGCAATGCTGCCAGACGTTTCGCCCGGCGTGGAAGAGGAGCTTGCAAGGCGCGACGAAGTGGAAAGAATCCAAAAGGTTCTGCACGAAATAGGCGAGCCGTATAGGGAAGTGTTTATGTGGCGCGTGTATGCAGAGCTTTCGTTCAAGCAGATAGCGCAGATTTTCGGCAAGAGCGAAAACTGGGCTTGTGTCACCTATCACCGCGCGAGAAAGAAAATTCTGGAAGGATTGGAGGTAAATAACCGTGAAAACTGAATGCTATATTGTAAGAGATCTTTTACCGCTTTACGTAGAGGATATGGTAAGCCCAGAAACGGCAAAATATATAAGAGCTCACCTGGCGGAATGTGCGGAGTGTGAAGCGGAATTTGAAGCGCTTAAAGCAGAAGGAGCGTTTGCGGCAATCGAAAAGAAACCCGCCGATAATATAGACGATGCAAAACCTTTCAAAAAAATAATGAAGCGGATGAACAGGGAGTTTTATATGCTTTCTTATTCACTTATAATTTTCTTCGTTTTTCTCGGCTTCAGCTGGACGGGCGGCGAAAACCTGATGTATAACAGCCTGATTATGCCCGTTGTAGGCGTTTTCGGCTATTACGTGTTCAAATGGAAGGCGATTTATAAAATGCCGCTGCTACTGCTTGTTATAGATATGTTTTTGTGCGTTTTCAACTTGGTTGAGCTAGACATATATTCGGCATTCCTTTGGACTTTGATTTACAGTGTTTTTGTGTTTGTAGGAATTATAATCGCGTTTCTTTTGCATTTCGCACTCAGAAAGGAGAAAAAATGATGAAAAAACGAATACTCAAAATATCTGCTTTCATCCTTGCGCTCGTGCTCATTCTGGGCGTATGCTGGTTTGCAAACGGGCTTGTGGGCAACCCGATATCGAAAATGGTTGCAACGAACGCGGCAGAGAAGCATCTTGAAAAAAATTATGGCGGCACAGATTTTGAAATAGAGCGAATATCCTTCAGCTTTAAAGACGGTTATTATCATGCATTTATAACCTCGCCAAGCAGTGCAGACAGCAGCTTTAACCTTATGATAGATATGTGGGGCAAGCTGCATATAGATACTTATAAAGACCGTGTACTCGCGCGCTGGAACACCGCCGACAGAATAGGCAGAGATTACAGAAGTAAGGTTGACGCCGTTCTGAACAGCACTGCTTTCCATTATGCAGAGAATATCGGCTACGGCGATATAGAATTTATTCCGCGGGAATAT
>JAFTNI010000003.1 GCA_017451975.1 Clostridia bacterium | reverse complement strand
GGCAGCGTGCTTAACAACTTCGACCCCGCAGACGTTAAGTACAACGACCTTGCTTCTACTTATACATACTACTTCAACACAGCAGAGGGCAAAATCGGTTCCAACGAAGCTGTAAGAAAAGCGCTTTCTATCGCTCTCGACAGAAACGCTATCGCGGCATCGCTCAATAACGGCTCCAAAGCCGCTACAGGTCTTGTTCCTTCTATGATCTTCGATACGAAGAAGGGCACATCCTTCCGCGAAGCAGGCGGCGATATCCTTTCCGCAACATCTAATATTGATGCGGCTAAGAGCCTCCTTACAGAAGCAGGCGTTAAAGCAGAAGAATTTGACCCCATATTCCTCTACTACATCACAGACCCCGCAAACGACAACTATCAGTCTGCTGCTTGGGGCTACACAAGCAAAGAAAAGACAATTGCTATGGCTGCTGAAAAGGCTTGGGAAGAACTCGGCTTCGATGTTGTTCTTAAAGGCGTAACGGCGGCAGAATACGCTGCAATCTACGCAGAAGGCTCCTACGACGTTATCGGTCTTGACTACCATATGCCTTCCGCATACGCTCTTTCCGCGCTTTCTCCCTTTGCAAAAGCATATAGCGGCAGAATGCTCGTTGAAGAAAAAGATGCAGACATTATCTATACACAGCTTCCTCACATCACAAGCTACAAAAGCGACGATTACGATGCACTTATCAAAGAGGCTATGGAAGCTACAACTCAGAAATACAGAGAATAAGCTCTTCACAAAGCAGAAAAGCTTCTCGTTGGCACAGGTGAAGAATCTGACGCGGCTGTAATACCCGTAATCTTCAACTCTGAAGCATATGTATCCAGCGCTCTTTCCGATATCGACACAACGTTCTGGGGTATCAACACATTCACAAAGACATACCTTAAAGACTACGTTACACACAACAATGCTGCAGGTGCGGACGCAGGCACAACAGCTGACACGGAAGAAGCAGGCGCTTAATTTACACGCAGAGCCTTTGATTGAAATTTAATAGCATAGCACCCCGGGGGACGGAAAACACCTTCCCCTTGGGTGCTTTTTGCCTTTTTCAGCTTTTGCCCTGCGGCAAAAGCTCTTTTCTTTTGTCGCAGGGCGTTTTATATGCATAATATATTGGTGGGGCGAATATCCTCAAATAAGATGAAAGGAAGGTGTTTCAAACGAAAAAAATTGCGTTTATCGGCGGCGATGAAAGAATGCTTTTTGCAGCTGAAATGTTTGCGGAAGCGGGGTTTATTTCTGCCGTTTACGGCTTCGATGCTTCTGCTTTTGAATATGGCAAAATAAAAAGAGAAAGCACGGCACAGGCGGCGCTCGCGGGCGCGAGCTACGCCGTTTTGCCGCCCGCGGTAAGCCGCGACGGCGAAAATATACTTGCCCCACTTTCGAAAAGGAAAATCCCCATAGGGGAGCTCGAATTTGGCGGAGCGCTTGTTTTTTGCGGCGTATCCTGCCCACATATGGCGGCAGAAACGCACTGCTACGCGCTGCGCGAAAGCTTTGCCGTGAGCAATGCCTTGCCCACGGCGGAAAGCGCCGTTAAAATTGCGATGGAGGAAACGAAATCTACAGTTTGCGGTATGCGCGCTACTGTGCTTGGCTTCGGCAGAATAGGCAAGCTGCTTGCAAAAGTCCTGTTGTCGCTCGGAGCACGTGTAGACGTTTTTGCGCGCCGCAGCGAGGCGCGAGCATGGGCAGATGTAATGGGCGCGT
This sequence comes from Clostridia bacterium, assembly GCA_017451975.1. Classification (GTDB taxonomy): domain Bacteria; phylum Bacillota; class Clostridia; order Oscillospirales; family CAG-272; genus UMGS731. Next base: position 4,689 of record JAFTNI010000003.1, on the reverse strand, counting down.
GTGCATATGATTTTGGCTCTCTTGCGGCGGAAATAGGGCTTTACGATTGTATTTTCAATACAGTGCCCGAAAACGTTATTTCGGCAAGTATGCTTGCGCGCGTAAGGCGCGGCACGCCTGTAATAGAGCTTGCCTCGCCGCCCGGCGGGGTAGATGCGGCAGATGCGGAAAAAGCGGGCGTAAGGCTTGTGCCCGCGGGCGGTCTGCCCGGCAAAATAATGCCGCGCGCGGCGGGGAAAATTATATACGAAACCCTGAAAGAAATGATTGATGAGGAGGAAAAGAGATGATAGGATATGCTTTTTGCGGCTCGTTTTGCACGATTTCAAAATCTATGAAAATTCTGCGCGAGCTTGCGGCAGAGGGCAACGAAATACAGCCTATTGTAAGCGAAAACGTCTATAATACAGACACGCGCTTCGGCAAGGCGGCAGACATTATAGCGGAAATGGAACGTGTTTGCAAAAGAAAGGTGATACACAGCATTGTGGAAGCAGAGCCTATAGGCCCGCGCGGCTACCTCGACGTGCTGATAATCGCGCCTTGCACGGGCAACACGCTTGCAAAAATTGCCTGCGGCATTACGGATACACCCGTTACTATGGCGGCAAAGGCGCAGCTGCGCGCCGGCAAGCCCGTGGTTATAGGGCTTGCCAGTAATGACGCGATGGCGGCAAACCTTGCGAATATTGCAAAGCTTACCGTGCGCAAAAACATATATTTCGTGCCGATGTTCCAGGACGATATAGAAAAAAAGCCCGATTCGCTCATTTGCGATTTCGGGCAGGTTAAGGCGGCGGTTGTTGCCGCGCTCAATGGCAAGCAGATACAGCCGATGTGGTGTGTTGATGCATAAAAGCATAAAGAAAAGGTTTGCGCTTTCGGCGCAAACCTTTTTCGGTTATAACATAGGAACCCCGCGCCACGCGGGATACACTCGGCTACGCTCGGTATGACAGCGTGCGGCAGTGCGCTTCCACACACTTTGCTTATTTATTCTTCGGTTTCTATAACCGGGGGCAGCTCGCCCGAGCTAAGGGCATCTATCGTGCCGGGTATGCCGCGGCGAAGCAAAACGGAAAGGTATTTAACCGTTTGCTCGGGGCTTTCCTTCATATCGCCCATCGCCCAGCATAGCATAACGCCCATTATTGCGTGGGAATAGTAATTGATAAGCTGGTTTTTTGTGGAATCTATGAGCGGAATATTTGCGGCATATTCTTCAACTATGCGCTTTGCAACTCTGCCGGTATAGCGCAGTATGTATCTTTCCCCAAGTTCTCTATCCATAGAGCGGAAAAGGGGAAGATAGAATTCCTGGTTGAGCCTTGCAACCTTGAAAATTGTAATAAGCTCGTTTTCCCATGTGTCGAGCAGCACGTTACCCTCTGCCGTCGCTTTTGCATCACTCATAATGCACCAATCCACAAGGTCGTAAATATCCTTGAAATGGTAATAGAACGTCATACGGCTTATGCCGCAATCTGCCGCAATATCGGAAATGGTTACTTTTGCAAGGGGTTTCTTTTTTATAAGCTTTTTGAGCGAAGCTTTCATCGCGTTTTTCGTTGTCTGCATTTATTATTTCTCCGTCTTTGTTCTTCTGGCAGGCTGTTCTGCCTTTTTTATTTTATAAAGCTCCTCTGCGGCAAGGCGCGTTTTGGAAACGAAATCGCCCTTTGCCTTCGGGAAGCAGTAATAGGAAATTTTATTTGTACCGATAGAGATTACATCGCCTATTTCATACCAATAGTAATCTGTATATGCGCTGTAGGAGGAAAGCGGCTTTTGCTCATAATCTATTTTCCCTTCGCATCCCGTGAGGCGGTAGCCGTCTGAATTGTGTATAAGCCGACCTTCGCCTACGTGGTATACGCATTTCATATCCTTAAGAATTGATATGTCGACAGGAATATCAAGGTTATATTTACCGTCTAAAATTTCTTGTTTTACGCATTCGCGCTCCCATGCATACCAATCGGGCACATGGGAGAATTTTGTTTCGCCATCGGTCGCGCGCAAAAATCCGTCTTCGGTGAGCTCGTATACTTTTCCGCATTCTTTGCAGGTAAGTGTTGTTCCTTCGCCGTGCATTTTGCCTTCGGTAAGGCAGTGGGGGCATTTATAAAGCACTCGGTTAAGGCATTCCGCGCGGAAATCCTCTGTTATTTTAACACCGTTTTCCTGCTGCCAACGGAAACCGTCGAAATTGAATTTTTCGCGTATTATTGCGTTGAGCTCGTCTTTTGATTTTGATGCTATTTCTTCGGGTGAAAGCACATATTCCATGTCTGCGCTTACATCTACCTTGCGGCGTTTCAGGTTATTGTAAAGCGGGTTGCGAGCAAATGCGCCGTATGTACGTATTACAATAAGCGGTACTTTAAGCATCTTCAGGCAATCTGCAAGAGAATCGGGGAGAGTTGTTGATGTGCCGTCGAATGTGTAGCTTGCTTCGGGATACATGAGCACGGAACTTTTAAGCTCTTTTACGGCATATACCATATCGCGGACAAGCGCTAGGTCAGTAACAAATTTTTGCGTGGGTATGCAGCCTATCTGGCGCATAAGCCAGTTTTTGCCTACAAATCCGTCTGTCGTACATACAATGTTGAAGGGACGGGGGTATAGCACTGTTGCGGCTATTTGCAGGTCGATAAAGCCCGAATGGTTCATAAGAATGAGGCAAGGCTCGCGCTTACCAAGCTTTTCCATTCCGATTTTGCGGCATTCGAAATTGGTGTTTTTCAACTCTCCTACAGAAAGCGTTTTCATAAGCGTGCGGAAAAACATATTTACCTTTTTTGGTTTTTTGCGTGGCTTTACGGGAAGAGCCATAACCTTGTCGTAATCCATTGTTTTACTGATGATTTTCATAATGCCTCCTGTAATAATGTTTATTGTTATTCTCCCGCGGTTATTTTGTGCGGTGCGGAGTGATTTTCAAAGGTATAATTGAAATTTCTGCCCGTGCAGGTGTATTTTTCGGAAAGCTCGGTAAGTTTAAGCCCCGTTTTTTCGCAGAGCTTTTTTGCCACCTTCATTGCCGCAAGAGCGTCTTCGTCGCTTCTGTGGAGCAGTATTTCATCTTCAATTTCAAGCATGGCGTATGCGCGCTCTATGCCTATTTGATTTTTGCTTTCGAAATATCTGTCCGCAAGCGTTTGCACGTCTAAAAAGGAAAAACGCAGCGGGGGCAGAGAATAGCGCTTGCATTCGCTGTTGAGGTATTTGAGGTCGTTTACTATGCTGTAGCCGCAAACAACCGTTTCGCCGTCTTCCAGAAGCGATTTTATTTTTTCATAGTGTGCGCTGAATTTCGGGTGCTTTGCAAGCTCTGCCTTCGTGTAGGAAAGCAGGTTTTTAAGAACGTACCAATCGTATTTTGAAGCGGGGTTCATAAGTATATCTTCGCGCTCGATAACGCTGAAATTTTCATCGGTCAACACATAGCCGAGCGTGGCTATTGTGCTTAGCTTGGGGCAAGCGCCCTCTATATCGAAAAAGAGATATTTCATAAGGTGCCTTTCGGTGTTTTGTTTTTATAAAATTCATACATGGTCATTATAACATAAAATTTACAAAAAATCCATAGGTATTTTACCTTTTATAAAAAGTGTAATCTCTTTCGGTGTTTTCTATAAATAAAAGGCAGTGGTTTTGTGTAAAAAGTAAAAAATAATTATTGCATTGATATCTATGTAAATATATGATATAATATAAATACAATAAAGATTTCAGGAGGGAAATATGAAAAAAGCAGCTAAAAAAATAATAAGCAACATACTTTGTGTAATGTTACTGTTCTTAAATTGTAGCATACTAATTTCGGCTGCTGCAGAGAACGTTTCCGAACAAAGCGCCGTTTTGCAAAGCGGAATTTATCGTTTAAAAAATGCGGGTTCATACCAATATATGACGGTATCTTCGGAAGATTGTTTTAGTGGCCATTGGATAGGGCAAAATTCAAATATAGTTCAGAGCGAAGCTGAACGTTCGCAACTTTTTAAAATTACTTATATTGGAACATATGATGGTGAAGATTGCTATAGCATAAGACCGATGGTTAACAGTGGATATGTTATAGGTTGTCCCTACCCGGAATATACAAATATTGCCGAACTACACAGTGTATTCTCGGATGATTATAATGTACTTGGCGAAGAAAATCTTTGGTATATATCTACTGATGGCAATTACTATAAACTGAAAAATAAATATATGGGCGAGTGCTATTATGAACTCTATGGCGAGGATTATTACATCAATAATGCTTTCTTATGTACATATGGTGGGTATAATGAGATTATGTATTTGGACTATATGTCAGGTGAGGATGAAGCCTTTGAACAATGGGAAATTATTCCCTATACAACGGATATGGAGTGTATAGAGATAACAAATCCTATTTCAAAACTACCTGTTAATTCTGCATATGATTTTGATGCTGTGGCATATAGTTCGGAAATAGGAAGAAATGGTCCTATGACTTTTTCCGTTATAAATATAAGTGGAAGTGCCACTATAAATTCAGTTACGGGAGTTTGTAATGCATTATCGGTTGGCGAAATACGTGTTGTGTTGACATACGGGGATGTATCTCATAGTTATGACATTACAATAGAAAGCGCTGAACCGGATTTTGATAGCGAAAAAGAATATTATTTTTTGAGCATCTACGAGGGATTG
>JAFTNI010000054.1 GCA_017451975.1 Clostridia bacterium | reverse complement strand
GTTATGTATTGGGACCAGATGAGAGGTCTTGACCCCCTTAAAGACGATATTCACCTTCCCGGTTGGGACGCAAGCTCTACACAGGCAGAGGTTCGCGAGCTTATCACGGCTTACGGCGAGCTTGGCGAAGAAGGCCTTTGGAAGAACCTCGAAAAATTCCTTAAAAAGGTTATCCCCGTTGCGGAAGAATGCGGCGTAAGAATGGCTATCCACCCCGACGACCCGCCTTACCCCATTTTCGGCTTGCCCAGAATTATCACTTGCGAAGAAAACCTCGATCGCTTCCTTAAGCTTGTAGACAGCCCTGCAAACAGCCTTTGCCTCTGCACAGGTTCGCTTGGCTGCGCTGCTTCCAACGACGTTCTCGCTATGGTTAAGAAATACGCGGCTATGGACAGAATCGCGTTTATGCATATGAGAAACATCAAGATTATGGAAGACGGCTCTTTCGAAGAACGCGCTCACCTTTCCTCTTGCGGCTCGCTCGATATGTTCGAGATAGCAAAGGCGCTTGCAGAAAACGGCTTCTCCTGGTACGTTCGCCCCGACCACGGCAGAATGGTTTGGGGAGAAACAGGCAAACCCGGCTACGGTCTTTTTGACCGCGCGCTTGGTGCAACCTACCTCAACGGTCTTTTCGAAGCTTGCGAAAAATACAGCAAATAATTTAACTGGAGTATAGAACGATGAACAACATTAACAAACGCATTTCCGAAATCGGCGTTGTGCCGGTTATCAAGCTCACAAACCCCGAGCGCGACGCGGCTCCCCTTGCAAAGGCTCTTTGCGCGGGCGGCATTCCCGTTGCAGAGGTAACCTTCCGCGCAGCAGGCGCAGACACGGCTATCCGCCTTATGAAAGAGGCTTGCCCCGAAATTCTCGTCGGCGCAGGCACTGTGCTTACAACAGAGCATATCGATAAAGCTATCGCAGCGGGCGCTGAATTTATCGTAACGCCCGGCTTCGACCCCGAGCTCTGCGCATATTGCGCAGAAAAGGGCATTGCCATTTACCCCGGCTGCACAACACCTACAGATTACCACGCGGCGCTTAAATTCGGCCTCGAGGTTCTCAAATTCTTCCCCGCAGAACAGTCCGGCGGTCTTGCTAAGATAAAAGCAATGAGCGCTCCGTTCCCCATGTTCAAGGTTATGCCCACAGGCGGTATTTCCCTCAAAAACCTCAAAGAATACCTTTCCTCTCCCGTTATTTGCGCTTGCGGCGGCTCTTACATGGTAACAGCTGACCTTATCGAAGGCGGCAAATGGGACGAAATTACAGAACTTTGCAAAAAATCTGCAGAAATAGTTAAGGAGGCCCGCAATGGCTAAAATAGTTACTTTCGGCGAGCTTATGCTCCGCCTTACACCCAACGGTTACTACCGTTTCTTCCAGAACGACCAGATGCAGGCGACTTTCGGCGGCGGCGAAGCTAACGTTGCTGTTTCCCTTGCAAACTACGGCATGGAAAGCGTTTACGTTACAAAGCTTCCCAAGCACGCAATAGGTCAGGCGGCTGTAGACAGCCTCCGTTACTTCGGCGTAGACACTACGAAAATCGTTCGCGGCGGCGACAGAGTAGGTATCTACTTCCTTGAAAAGGGCGCTTCTCAGCGCGGCTCCGTTTGCATTTACGACCGTGCTCACTCTGCTATTCAGGAAGCAAGCAGAGAAGATTTCGATTGGGATAGCATTTTCGAAGGCGCAGATTGGTTCCACTTCACGGGCATTACTCCCGCGCTCGGCGCAAACGTTGTAGAGATCTGCCGTGATGCTTGCAAAGCGGCTAAGGCAAGAGGCGTTAAGATATCCTGCGACCTTAACTACCGCGGCAAGCTTTGGACACGCGCTGAAGCACGCGCTGCTATGACAGACCTTTGCCAGTACGTTGACGTTTGCATCGCAAACGAAGAAGACGCAAAAGACGTTTTCGGCATTGAAGCAGAGAACACAGATATTTACGGCGGCAAGCTCAACCACGAGGGCTACAAATCCGTTGCTAAAAAGCTTGCAGATACGTTCGGCTTTGAAAAGGTTGCCATCACGCTCCGCACGTCTATTTCCGCGAGCGATAACGATTGGGCAGGTATGCTCTACGATGGCGAGAACTACTGCTTCTCCAAATCCTACCACCTCCACATCGTTGACCGTGTAGGCGGCGGCGACTCCTTCGGCGGCGGCCTTATCTATGCTCTTCTCAACGGCAAGGATACACAGGGCGCTATCGAATTCGCAGTTGCGGCTTCCGCACTCAAGCACTCTGTAGAGGGCGACTACAACCGCGTAACTGTTTCTGAGGTTGAAAAGCTCGCAGGCGGCGACGGTTCCGGCCGCGTACAGAGATAATCCGCTTTTTTGTAAAAAAGCGGAGCAAAAAACTTTGCTCAAATGAAAAAACCTCCCACCATCTATTTTGGTGGGAGGTTTTGAATAATGATATTATTTCAGAAAAGGGCCTATATGCTTGAATTCATAAAGGAACGTTATAAAAATTTTGAAGTCAACCCTTTGAATATTCCAAATTTCAACGAATGTGTTGAAATAGTAAACCCTTACGGCAAAGAAAATATCACGGTTTACTATCACCCCGAAAGCGAATGGTCGGATTATTCTGTGCGATGGATTTACCGTGAGCGCATCGACAGCAAGGAAGACGTTATAAAAGAGATTGACAAAATTATTAACGAAACCGAAGCGTATATTTCGTTTTATGAAGATGACGAGCTTCGCATGGGAGCAAGTATAAAAACGGCTCTGATTGCAAACCTCACGCTCGATACGCTTTCGCGCGAGCTTAAAACATACAACGATTTGCTGAATACAGATTTTTCTGTTCGAAGCTTCAGCGGCAAATACGACGCGAGTGGACGAATAGAGCGAGTGAACGGCAAGTATACGTTGATTTTGGAATAGAGAAACGGCAGGATTTTTCCTGCCGTTTTAAAATGTCGAAAAACCACCTTCCGCGGTCATCCTTGAGCGAAGCGAAGGAGCTCGCGGCGGTAAAAATTCAAATTTTGCTCGCGCCCCGTATTTTCATCCAAGAAGAACGTCCGACACAAGCATCACGCAGAAGCCGACGAGAAGCGCGTATGTCGCGCCGCGCTCGCTTCCGTGCGCGTGAGTTTCGGGTATCATTTCGTCACTTATAACGTAGAGCATCGTGCCGCCTGCAAAAGCGAGAGCAAATGGAAGAATTGCGGATGCAATACTTACAGCGAAATATCCGATGAGCGTGCCCACGACCTCTACAAGCCCAGTTATCATAGCGCAAACGAACGTTTTGCGCGGTGTAACGCCCGCCGCGAGCATAGGTCCTATGATGACCATGCCCTCGGGGATATTCTGGAGAGCGATGCCGCCTGCTATCATAAGCGCCTGCGATGTGTTGCCCGAGCCAAATCCAACGCCCGCGGCAATACCCTCGGGCAGGTTATGTATTGCAATAGCCGTTACGAAAAGCAATACCTTCGAAAGGTTTGCATTGTGGTGCTCCTCAATATCGGGGCCGACGAGCTTATGCAGGTGCGGTACGAGCTTATCTATGAGGTTCAAGCAGAGCGCACCCGCGAAAATGCCGCCAACGGTGATTAAAATGCCGAAGCCAACACCGTATTCGCTGCCGTATTCTAGCGAGGGGAGAATAAGCCCGAGCACCGCCGCCGCAAGCATAACTCCCGCCGCAAAGGAAAGCACGATATCTGAAAATTTATGTGAAGTTTTTTTGAAAATAAAACCGATAAGCGAACCGATGACTGTGGCACCGCCAACGCCCAGCGCGGTAAGTAATACGAGTTCCATAAAATCCTCCTTTGAAGTAGATATTATCTGGTTTTATGATAACATAAGAAAATGCCTTTGTAAATACTGCGAATAAGGTAATTTTTCTTGCAAAATACATATACTCAGCCTTACCCTCCGGATAGGGGAAGGTGTCGCGGAGCGACGGATGAGGTGTACCTTCGTGAGGTAATACGAATTAAAAATTTTAATATAAATCCGATAAAGTATTTCCCTTGCAAAATGCGCTGTATTATGGTATTATAAAAGAAAAACTCCTTCGAGGTATACTATGAACGGATATTGGGTAGCAACCGCGGAAAAGCCCGCGGAAACCGCTTTTTATAATTTTATAAAGACCTTTGAGCTTGCAGGTAAGGTAAGCTCTTTTGAAATAAATGTGAGCGCCGACACGCGCTACAAGCTTTATATAAACGGAAATTTTGTTTGCGAGGGCCCGTGCCAGGGAAGCCGCGACGCGCATTACTATGAAAGCGCGAGCGCCGCGCAATTTCTTTGCGAGGGTGAAAACACCGTGCGCTTGTACGTTCAGCATATTGTGGGAAATATGTTCCTTTCAGAATACCGAGGCGAGCGCCCTGCCGTGTGGTTCAAGGCATCGCTTAAATATGAAAACGGGGAAGAAGCCGAGCTTGTGAGCGATAAAACCTGGAAGTGCGCGAAGGAGCTGGGCGTAAAAACGCACGTTTGCAAGGATATGCACGTCACTATGCCGCCAAACGAAACGGTGCTTGCCGAAGGCGGCGAGCAGGAGCTTGAAACAGAGGAGCTCTACCGCCCTTGCCTGGAAACAAAGTGCGTTACTATGTGGGGCGATTTACAGAAGTACCCGCTTTTGCCGCGCCCCATTCCGCTTTTCTCGGCAGAGGCGGAAAAGCCCCTGAAAATTTCGCGCAAGGGCAAAAACTACGCGGAATTTGATGCGGAAGAATATACCACGGCGTACGTGCGCGTGCGCTTCAAGGCGCCGAAGGGCGCGCAGGTATGGGTAAACTACGCAGAGTGCCGCACGCGCCGCGAATATCACGAAAACGGTGAGGGCGAAATGCAAAAACGCACCGTTAAGGGCATGCGCGACGACGAAAACGGGTTTACCGACGGCACGCAGTACGATATGCTCGTGGGCACGGGAGAATGGCAGGAGCACACATTCTTCTGGTTCCGCTCCTTCCGCTATATTCAGGTGGAATGCGCGGGCGACCTACACGGCGCGGAGGTTTTTGCTGCGCGCTATGCGTACCCCTTTACCGCTTTTGCAAGCGGCGAGGGCAAGGGAAGCTTTTCCTCAAACGAAAAATACCTCGACGATATGTGGAAAATCAGCAAAAACACAGTGGAATGCTGTACGCACGAAACGTTTGTAGATTGCCCGTATTACGAGCAAGGGCAGTACACGATGGACGGGCTTCTTGAATCGCTTTTCGCGCTCCGCCTTTCAAACGATACCGCTATGCCGAAAAAGTTTATAGAGGACCTTGCGCGCGCGCAGAACGCGGAAGGGCTTGTGCCCGCCAAGGCGCCGTTTGTTTCAGAGCAGCTTATACCTTCTTTTTCAATGTTCTGGGTTATGGCGGTGCGCGAATATCTGCGCTACACGGGTGACGTGGCTTTTGCAAAAAAATACACGGGTGCAATAGATAAGGCGATGGAATGCTTCAATTCGTTTATAGACGGGCGCGGGCTCGTGGGTGAAACGCACTATTGGAACTTTATAGACTGGGTGCCGGAATGGAGCCGTAACGGCACCATAGACGAGGGATATACAACCCTTACGGTTTACAGCATGATTTACGCATACGCGCTTGCAGACGCGGCAGACGTTGCCGAAAAATGCGGAAGACGCGGGCTTGCGGGCGAATACCGCGCCAGAAAAGCCGCGCTTGTTTCCGCGATAAACGCGCACTGCTACGACGAAGAAAAGGGAATGTATGAGGATGTGCCCGGCAGAAAAAGCTTCAGCCGCCATACTACGATATGGGCGGTTCTTTGCGGCGCCTGCGAGGGCGAGGCGGCGCGCGCGCTTATAGAGCGCACGTTTGCCTATGATGACGTGAGCCTTACCACGTTTTCCATGAACTATTTTACCTTCCGAGCGCTTGAAAAAACGGGGCTTTACGAAAAATATGCACCCGCGGTTTTCGCGGACTGGAAGAAAATGATAGACCTGCACTGCACAACGTGGTGTGAAAACCCCGATAACCCCAGAAGTGAATGTCACGGCTGGAGCAGCACGCCGATGTATGAAATTTCGGCGGCGGTGCTCGGCGTTTACCCCGCAGAGGATGGGTTTGCGAAGGTCAGAATTTCACCCGTGCGCGTGCCCGAGGGCTTTTGCGCCGAGGGCAGAGTGCCCGTTCCCGACGGCTACGTAGACATAAAGGTTGAGCGAAACTGCGGAAAAATGAGCATTTTCGTGCGCGCTTCACGCGAAATGGCGCTTTGCGTAAAGCTTCCCTTTGGCGAATGTGAAAACGTATATGCACGCGAATATTCCGTGTGCGCGGAGGTGGAAAACAATGAAGGATAATATAAAAAAGACATTTGCTATTGTTTTTATGCTGGCAATAGGTGCGGCGTTCGGCGCGGGCATTGCCACAATCGTGATAGATGCGCTTGGCGAAGAGCGCGGCGCGGGGGAATACTTCTTTATGCTCGCGCTTTACGTTCTTTTGCTTTACGCTGTGTATTTTATCCACATAATAGTGCACGAAAGCGGCCACCTTGTTTTCGGCTTGCTTACCGGCTATAAATTCAATTCCTTCCGCATAGGCAGCGTTATTATGACGAAGGAAAACGGCAAAATTCGCTTTTCGCGCTTTTCGCTTATGGGCACGGCGGGGCAGTGCCTGCTTTCCCCGCCCGAGGAAAAGGAAGGGAAAATCCCCTTTAAGCTCTATAACCTCGGCGGCGTTATATTTAACCTTTTGCTTGCGGCGCTGAGCCTTGCGCTTTATTTCGTTTTGCCGAAGGCGCCCACTCTTTCCGTGCTTCTTTTGGGCAGCGTGGTAATCGGTCTTTTCTGCGCATTTACAAACGGTGTGCCGATGAACGGGGTTGTGAACAACGACGGCTCTAACGCCGTTGCGCTCGGCAAGGATATCCACGCCATGCGCTCCTTTGCAAAGCAGCTTTCCGTAAACGCGCGCATGGCGCAGGGCGAGCGCCTTTGCAATATGCCCACAGAGCTTTTTGAGCTTGGCGATGGGGCAGACACGCGCAACCCCATAAACAACACCATAACCGTTTTCAAATGCAACAGGCTTTTGGACGAGCACCGCTTTGCCGAAGCGCGCGAGCTTTGCGAAAAGCTTATTGCAGACGAAACAGTTATGCCTATCTATAAAAATATGCTTATTTGCGACCTAGCCTTCTGCGAGATGCTGGCGGGCGAAACGGAGCGCGCAAAAAGCCGCTTCACAAAGGCGCAGAATAAATTTATTGCGGCTATGGCAAAAAACCCGAGCATAATAAGAACGCGCTATGCATATGCTTTGCTTTGCGAAAAGAATGCTATAGACGCAGGTAAATACCGCACGGATTTTGAAAAAGCGGCGGAAAGCTACCCCTACAGCGGCGATATTGAAAGCGAGCGCGAGCTTATGGCAGAAGCAAAAAAGGCGGTGGAAAAATGAACATGATAAAATTTGACGTGGGCGATATTCTGGAAATGAAGAAGCCCCACCCCTGCGGTGAACACAAATTCCGCGTGATGAGGGCGGGCTCGGATGTGCGTATTTTATGCTTAGGCTGCGGCAGAGACATAAGTGTGCCGCGCTTGAAGCTTGAAAAGAATATAAAAAAGGTCGTTATTGAATAAATGCTACTATTTTTCGATGCCCATTTTGTGGAAATTGTATAAATTTACTAATTTTTCACAAATTGTTCGTTTAAACTCTTGAAAAATTCACAAAAAAAGTGTATTATAATTATAAGAAGAGGGCAACCCAAAAAATTCAGGGCGGCTTGCGACGGAAAAGCCGTACTGCCCCTGAACTCTCCGTCGAGAAAGTTGGCTAGATATGCTTAAAATGATCGTTGGTGTAAAAGGCACCGGTAAAACAAAAACTCTCATTTCCATGGTAAACGCAGCTACTGAGCTTTCCGCCGGTTCTGTCGTTTGCATTGAAAAGGGCACAAACCTTCGCTTCAATGTTAAATATCAGGCAAGACTTATTAACGTTGACGAATACTCCCTTACAGACGCGCAATCTCTTTACGGTTTTATCGCCGGTGTGTATGCGTCTAACCAGGATATAACACATATTTTTGTTGACGGCACATACAGAATTTGCAACAAGAATATAGTTGAATTTGAAAAGTTCGTTCTCGAAACGGCTAAATTTGCAGACGAAGCCGATATTAACGTTGTTATGACGGTTTCTATGCCTCTTGAAGATATCCCCGAGAGCGTTAAGCAATATATGTAATTAAAAAAGGTTATATCCCCAAAAAATAACTGCAACAAAACGGAAACGTTCTGTTGCAGTTTTTGTTTTTATGTAATAGGAAATTACTCAAAAGGAAAAAATAAAAGCGAAAAAGCAAGCCCAAAAGCTTGCTTTTCTGGAGCTACTAATCGGATTCGAACCGACGACCTCATCCTTACCAAGGATGTGCTCTACCTGCTGAGCCATAGTAGCGTACTTCATTAATATATCACTTTATTTTTGTTTTGTCAAGGGGTTTTAAAAATAAATTTAAGAGATATTTAAGAGAATATTAAGATTTCCCTCTGTTTTTCGGTTGACAAAGTATGCCTTTATATAGTAAAATATATATGATATAGAACTAAAATTCACTATGAAAGAGGAAAAACAATGGATTTTAAAAGTATAAGACTTTTTTTGTTTGATATGGACGGAACCATTTATCTTGGAAACAACCTTTTCCCCTACGTGCCCGCGCTTCTGCGCACAATCCGTGAGCAGGGGAAGAACTACCTTTTCATGACGAATAACTCCTCCAAAAACCTCGACGGCTACGTTGCCAAGCTTAAAAGCCTTGGAATTGACGCCACGCGCGACGATTTTGTAAACTCTACAAACGTTACGATAGATTATATTCACGCAAATCTGCCCGGTAAAAAGCTTTACGTTATGGGCACGGAAGCGCTCAAAACGGCTTTCCGCGAGGCGGGAATTGACGTACACGAAGATTACAGCGAGGATATCGAGGGCGTTGTTATGGGCTTTGATACAGAGCTTACTTTCAAAAAGCTCGACGACGTTTCCAAGCTCCTTACGGAAAAGGATATCCCCTATATTGCCACCAACCCCGATTACGTTTGCCCCACGGAATACGGCTACGTGCCCGACTGTGGCTCTGTTGCCGATATGCTCTTCAACGCTACGGGCAAGCGCCCCCTCTTTATAGGCAAGCCCGAGCCCGCTATGCCGCTTTACGCCGTTGAAAAGGTGAGAAGCGAGCGCGACCCGCTTGTTAACAAAGAAAATACGCTCGTTATAGGCGATAGACTTTATACAGATATTGCCTGCGGTATCAATGCGGGCACAAAATCTATGCTCGTGCTTTCTGGCGAAACCACGCAGAAGATGGCAGACGAAAGCGAGTTCAAGCCCACGATCATTTGCAAGGATTGCTCGGTGCTTCTTGATGAATTGAAATAAATTAAAGTTTAAAATAAAATGGAGATGATAAAAATGAAATACGATGTTGCCATTATAGGCGGCGGTGTTGTAGGCGCGCTTACCGCGCGCGAGCTTATGAAATATAAGCTGCGCGTTTGCGTGCTTGAAGCGAAGGACGATGTTGCGCTCGGCGCTTCCCGCGCAAACAGCGGTATCGTTCACGGCGGCTTCGACCCCGTTCCGGGTACGCTCAAAGCAAAGCTCAACGTTGAGGGCACGAGAATTATGAAAACACTTGTGCGCGAGCTCGACGTTCATTACAGACAGAACGGCTCTATGGTGCTTGCATTCTGCGAGGAAGAGGTTGAACATCTTAAAAAGCTTTATGAAAGAGGTATTGCCAACGGCGTGCCCGAGCTTTACCTTATTTCCGGCGAAGAAGCTAAAAAGAGAGAGCCCGCGCTTTCCGAAAGTGTTGCGGGTGCGCTCGTTTGCGATAGCGCAGGCATAATTTGCCCCTACGACCTCACGGTTGCGGCAATGGGCAACGCTATGGATAACGGTGCAGACCTTTTCTGCGATTTCCCCGTAACCGCTATTGAAGAAAACGGCGGTATTTACACGGTAAAATCGGGTGAAAAGGCTATTGAAGCAACGTACGTTATAAACTCTGCAGGCGTAGGCGCAGACACTGTTGCGGCAATGGTTGGCGATAAATATACCATCACACCCAAAAAGGGCGAATACCTCTTGCTCGACAGAAGCGAGGGCGGCCTTGTTTCCTATACGATTTTCCAGGTTCCCGGTGCTTTCGGCAAGGGTATACTCGTTTCCCCCACGGCAGACGGCAACTTGCTCGTAGGCCCCACATCCGAGCTTACGGAAAAGGGCGACGTTACCATAACTCTCGCAGGGCTTGACAAAATAAAAGCCATTGCGGCTCGCTCCACGGAAAAGATAAACTACAGAAAGGTTATCAAATCCTTCGCGGGCTTGCGCTCCTCTTGCGCCGACAGCGAAGATTTCATTATTGAGTTTTCGAAGAATGCGCCCCGCTTTATAGAGCTTGTGGGCATAGAATCGCCCGGTCTTTCCAGCGCACCCGCTATAGCGGTTTACGTAGCGGAAATGCTCCGCGCAGACGGCCTTGCCATGGAAGCAAACGAAAGCTTTAATCCCACGCGCACATCCTGCCGCCATTTCGGCACGCTTTCCATGGAGGGCAAAAACGAAATGATAAAGGCAGACCCCGCTTTCGGCCACCTTATTTGCCGTTGCGAAACGGTTACAGAGGGCGAAATTCTCGCGGCTATCCGCCAGAACCCGCCCGCGCGCTCGCTTGACGCAGTTAAGCGCCGCACAAGAGCAGGCATGGGCAGATGCCAGGGCGGCTTCTGTACTACGTTTATAACAGAGCTTCTGGCAAAAGAACAGGGCATCGACGAAACAGAGGTTACAAAGTTCGGCGGCAGCTCCTATATGCTCTGCGGCAAAACGAAATAAGGGGGATTTTGTTATGATGAATTACGATATTGTCATCGTAGGCGGCGGTCCCGCGGGCATGGCGGCGGCTTGCGCGGCTTACGATAACGGCACAGAAAATATTCTTATAGTAGAGCGTGATAACGCGCTCGGCGGTATCCTTCGCCAGTGTATTCACAACGGCTTTGGTCTTCACCGCTTCGGCGAGGAGCTCACAGGCCCCGAATACGCTGCGAGATACGCAAAAATGGTTGCTGAACGCGGCATAGATTACATAGTTGACACAATGGTATTGAGCCTTGAAAAGGGTGAAGAGGGCACGGTTGTTACCGTTATGAACAGCGAGCGCGGCGTTTTCTGCATAAACGCGAAAGCGGTTATACTCGCAATGGGCTGCCGCGAACGCCCCCGCGGCGCGCTCAGCATCCCCGGCACACGCCCCGCAGGCGTATACACGGCGGGCACGGCGCAGAGATACGTTAATATAAAGGGTAAAATGCCCGGCAAAAACGTTGTTATACTTGGCTCGGGCGATATAGGCCTTATTATGGCGCGCCGTATGACGCTCGAAGGCGCAAAGGTTCACGTTGTTTGCGAAATTATGCCTTACTCGGGCGGTCTTAACAGAAACATCGTTCAGTGCCTCAACGACTTCGATATTCCGCTTAAGCTCAGCACGACTGTGGCAAAAATCCATGGCGGCGAAAGAGTTACGGGCGTAACGATCGCGAAGGTAGATTCGAATATGCGCGTTATACCCGAAGAAAGCGAATATATCGAATGCGATACGCTTCTGCTTTCCTGCGGTCTTCTTCCCGAAAACGAGCTTACAAGCGCGGCGGGCATAGCGCTTGACCCCATAACGGGCGGTGCTGTTGTAAACGAAAACCGCGAAACGGAAATGGAAGGAGTTTTCGCTTGCGGCAACGTGCTCCACGTTCACGACCTTGTAGACTACGTTTCCGAAGAATCTGCCGTTGCGGGCAAGAGCGCTTCCGAATATATCAAAAACGGCGCTAAGAAAGCCGCGCTTATGGGCACGGTTAAAATCGAAAAGGGCAACGGCGTTCGCTACACCGTTCCCCAGAAGATAGACGTTACGGGCGCGAACGAAGAAGTAAAGGTTTACTTCCGCGTAGGCAAAATTTACGAAGGCGTAAATTTGAAGGTGAGCATGAACGGCGAACAGGTTTCTTCCGCTAAAAAGCGCAAAATGGCGCCCGGCGAAATGGAATTTGTTAAAATCAAAAAATCCGTGCTCGATGCTGCGCCGAACGGCACGCTGAAAATAGAGATCGTTGAGTGAGGTGGCTCTGATGGAAAAAATCGAAATGATATGCATAAACTGCCCCTTGGGCTGCATGCTCACGGTTGAGCGCGATGCCGAGGGCGGCTTCAAGGTTTCGGGCAATACCTGCCCCCGCGGCGAAAAATACGCCGTAAACGAGCTTACGCACCCCGTGCGCACGCTCACAACAACAGTGGCTATCGGCAACCGCGAAGGCAAGTACCTCGCAGTTAAAACGGCGAAGCCCATTTCCAAAGCAAAGCTTTTCGAGGCTATGGCGCTCGTAAACGCAACGAAAGCGCAAGCACCTGTTAAGATTGGCGACGTTATTATTGAAAATATGCTCGGCGAAGCAGACCTTGTGGCTGCTTCCGATGCAGAATAAAATTTAAGGAGAATTTACATCATGGCAAAAAAAGTAAAAGTTTACAGAGATACCGGTATTCCTTTTAACGAAGAAACAGCGGGCGCAAACTATGCAGAATTTTCTATCACACGCGCACCCGACAAGGAAATAAAAACAAAACGTTTCCTTTTCGCGCTCCTCTACATAGCTATTCTTGCTATTTTCGCAGTTGTTTGCTTTGTTCTTACAAAAGCAGCACCCGTTTTCGTTCTTTCCATCTTTGCAGAATGGATAGCTATTCTTGCAACGTGGCACCTTTCCAAAATCGACTACACTTACATTGTTGAAAAAGGCAACCTCCACATTTACAAGGTTGTGGGCAGATGCAAGGCAAAAGAAGTTGTAAACGTTAAAATCAGCGAAAACCTGGGCATTGCTCCTGTAGACGATGAAGATTACGCACATATGCTCGAAGGCGTGGAAGCAAGCATCGATTGCACTGTTTCACCTAAGAGTGAGGACAGATACTTCGCAGTTTTCAATATCGGCGGC
>JAFTNI010000053.1 GCA_017451975.1 Clostridia bacterium | reverse complement strand
TCCATATGGTCCTTTTCCGATGAGCTTACGCGTGAGGTCACGCGCCATTGGACAGGTACGAGAAACGCCATGACCGGTATTATCAAAATCGACGGGAAAGCCTTTATCTGCATGGGCAACATGGTTTATTCCAACAAGGATTACTGCGAAGCCTTCCCTTATATCAAGCAAACAGGGCTTGAGGTAAGACCGACGACAACCGTTTATACATTTGAAAACGCGCTC
Source organism: Clostridia bacterium (assembly GCA_017451975.1). Classification (GTDB taxonomy): domain Bacteria; phylum Bacillota; class Clostridia; order Oscillospirales; family CAG-272; genus UMGS731. The sequence goes on along the minus strand of JAFTNI010000053.1, from coordinate 12,982 downwards.
GTAAAGCTTACGCTTACATTCAGAACCCCTCTTCTTCTCGATGACCTTGCGCTTGCTTCCCGCCCCGTTTCTTATATCAGCTACAAGGCAGAGCCGAAGACAGAGGGCGAACACGAAATAGAGTTTTACTTCGATATCGGCGCAGATGCCTGCATAGATTCCGACCGCCAGCGCGCCAAATTCGGCAGAACCGATTATTCTATGTACTGCGGAAATATAGACCAACGCCCCCTTAACCGTTCGGGCGACGGCGTGCGTATAGATTGGGGTTACCTCCACCTTTGCCGCACAGATGCCTTCATCGGCAACTTTTCCAACCGCCGCGCATTCTGCCGCGAGGGCGGATTTATAGATTACTTCAGCGAGGACGTAACCTACGGCATGAATGCTGCTCTTGCGGTTATATGCAAGGGCGCAAGCGATACTATCGCAATAGCTTACGACGATATACATTCCATCAATTACTACGGCGACCTCATCGACGCATATTACAAAGAAGCGTACGGCAGCTTCGATGCCGCCGCGCGCGCAGCGCTTGCCGATGCAGAAGAGGTTTTTGCAAAGTGCGATAAATTCGATAAAGAATTCACGAAAAAAATGATGAAATACGGCAAGGATTACGCCCGCGTGGGCGCGCTTGCATACCGCCAGGCTATAGCGGCGCACAAGCTTTGCCGCGGCAAAAACGGCGAAGTTCTCTTCTTCTCCAAGGAATGCTACTCGAACGGCTGTATTGCCACGCTCGACGTAACGTACCCCTCTATACCCCTCTTCCTTTTGCTCAACCCCGAGCTTGTAAAGGGTATGCTTCGCCCCATCGTGCGCGAAGCCGAAAGCGAGCGCTGGGTTTACCCCTACGCGCCGCACGACTGCGGCCAGTATCCGCTTGCCACAGGTCAGGTATACAGCGCACGCCACGGTATTCTGAACGAGGACGAGCAGATGCCCGTTGAGGAATGCGGTAACTTCCTGCTCACAGTTGCGGCTATCTGCCGTGCAGAGGGCTCAAACGCCTTTGCCGAAGAAAACCGCAAGCTTATGGAAAAATGGGCAGAATACCTTATTGCCTACGGCTACAACCCTGAAAATCAGCTCTGCACAGACGATTTTGCGGGCCACTTCGCGCATAACTGCAACCTTTCGCTAAAGGCTATCGCCGCGCTCGCCGCATACGGCAAGCTTACGGGCAATGCGCGCTACACGGAAATTGCAAAAGATATGGCTCGCCGCTTCGAGCTTGAAGCGGCAGACGAAAAGGCAACGCGCCTTGCCTTCGACCGCGAGGGCACCTGGAGCCTTAAATACAACCTCGTTTGGGATAGACTTCTCGGCCTCGGGCTTTTCAGCGACGAATTCTACGCGCGCGAAATCGCTCTTTACAAAGAGAAGATGAACGAATACGGCGTGCCGCTCGATAACCGCAAAAAGTACACCAAGCTCGATTGGGAGGCATGGACAACCGTGCTTACCGACGATAAAGAATACCGAGAAAGCATCTACGCCTGCATTGCAAAAATGGTAAGCGAAACGCAGCAGCGCGTGCCGATCACCGACTGGTACGACACGGAAACATCCTTCCAGGTAGGCTTCCAGAACAGAACCGTTCTCGGCGGCTTCTACATCAATATGCTGGTGGACGAATGGGGAAAATAATCGCGGATATCAGGCTTTTTCACAGCACTGTGGAAAACAAAGACGGCAACACGCTCCCAAGCAATTACGGCAACAAATCTCTTAACGTAATTCTCCACCGGGTTGTGATGAAGCTGCGTGAGCAAGGCTTTACGCTTGGAGATTTCGACCACCTTTATCTGAACTTCACGCCGTGCGTGGCAGAGGGCGAAATATGCCCTGCCGCACGAAGTGTTGAACGAGAGTTTGCTTGGTTCCGCTATTATGACGTGGGAGTGAGCGAGGAATTTGCCGAAAAGCAAGATTTCAACGAAATTTTTGCTCTTATAAAGCGCGTGTTGCTCTTACATTTCCCTCAAAGCTCACCCGAAACCGTGGAAACAGCATTTTCTTCGGCGCTTGCCGAGGGCGAAAATATGCTTATGCGCTTCAAAGAAAAGCGGGCGGCGAAAACAAGCGCGGTTATTTTCCTTCGCTACCTCGACGAAGGAAAATATCTCCCATTGCTATGCGTATACGATGCAGACGGCAAGGAAATTCTGCGCCGCAACCTACCTGCTTCAAGCGAGCTTCTGCAAATAGGCGAGATTGCCTTGAGCAGCAAGAAAGTTACGGTTAAACCGCGCAAAAGCGTTTTTGCGAAGGACCTTGCGCCGATAACCTTTGAGTTTTAAAACTTCTCTGCCGCGTGTCATCCTCGAGCGTAGCGATGCATGGAGCGGTGGTAAAAGTACAAAGTTACCATGCCACATTTGTTTTAACATTAAATTTACAAATAAAAATCCACAAAAAAGTTGAAAATCACCTTGGGCAGTGTTACAATACTGTTCGAGGTGATTTTTAATGGAAATTTTATATACAATACTTATAATTATCGCCGTTCTGGCGCTGATTACGCTCATAACGGCTTACGTTTGCTTCCGTATAACTTTTTGTGCGCGCAAAAAGGACCGCGAGGAATATAAGAACACGGAATTCCCCATTCCCCACGGCGAAATTTACGAAGCACACCGCGAAAACATGGTTGCCTGGATGCAAAACCTTGTATCAACACCGCACGACGAACTTGAAATAACGTCATTCGACGGGCTGAAGCTCCGCGCAAAGTTCTACGAATACGCCCCGGGCGCTCCCATAGAAATTCTGCTCCACGGCTACCGCGGAAGCGCCAAGCGCGACTTGAACGGAGGGCTTGCGCGCTGCTTTTCGCTCGGCAGAAGCGCGCTTCTGGTTGACCACCGCGCAAGCGGAGAAAGCGAAGGCAACGTTATAACCTTCGGCGTGCTTGAAAGCCGCGATGCACGCGCTTGGATAGACCTTATTATAGAAAAATACGGCAAAGACAGAAAAATTATCGTCACAGGCGTTTCCATGGGCGCGGCAACGGCAATGATTGTGGCAGGAAGCGAAGACCTGCCCGAAAACGTCGTGGGCGCACTTGCCGATTGCGGCTATACTTCCGCAAAAGCAATCATCAGCAAGGTTATGCGTGAGGATATGCACCTGCCGCCTGCTCTTTTCTCCCCCTTCGTGCGCTTGGGTGCGCGCATTTTCGGCCACTTCGATATAGACTCCGTTTCCCCCATAGAAGCGATGAAAAAAGCGAAAGTACCCGTTATCTTCTTCCACGGCGACGAGGATTACTTCGTGCCCCACTCCATGAGCGAGGAAAATTTTGCCGCCTGCACATCGCGCAAAAAGCTCGTTACCATACACGGCGCGGGCCACGGCCTTTGCTACCCCGTGGGTATAGACGAATATGAAAATGCTCTGCGCGAATTTTATAAAGACGTGAAATAATAAGCAAAAAGGAATGTCTGTAGGCTTTGAGACATTCCTTTTGTTTCTTGACGCAATAAATACGCGGAGCTTGTTTAAATATAAAAATTTTTGCATTGTTCCTACGCCTCGTGGTTCCACCGAATTTTTACGAGGTACGAGTAAAAATCACGAGTGGGAGAGGCGCGCTTTTTCAATACAATTCCGCACTGACAAAGCGATAAACCTGCAAGGTTTTTGCCTCTTTTTGCAACTTTTTCTCTCAAAGAGAAAAAGTTGGATAAGTGTTCCGAAAGCCGCCGGATTTCGATAAATGAAATAAGATACAAAAAGAAGGCTGTCTCAAATATTTTGAGACAGCCTCTTATTTTTAAGCTTCAAAGAATGCTTTTATTGCAAGGTGTGTCATGTAAACGTCAAGCTTCGAAACAAGCTCGTAGGGGGAGTGCATGGAAAGCACGGGAACACCGAGGTCGATAACGTCTACGTTCTTGGAAGCAATGTATTTTGCAACGGTACCGCCGCCGCCCGCGTCTACCTTGCCAAGCTCGCCCGTCTGCCATACAACGCCCGCTTCGTCGAGCACGTTTCTCACGTAGCCGCAGAATTCTGCGCTTGCATCGTTAGAGCCCGATTTACCGCGCGCACCCGTGTACTTCGTGATAACAACGCCGCCGTTTACATAGCAGGAGTTCATCTTTTCCATGGGTTCGGGGAAGTTGGGGTCGAACGCCGCGTTAACGTCAGATGAAAGACACTTGGAGTTTGCGCGAACAATAGCATCGGAAGCGCCGAAGCTCTTTGCAAGCTCTGCGATAATATCGAAGTATACCGCGCTCTGCATACCCGTATTGCCCTCAGAGCCGATTTCTTCTTTATCGGCAAGCACAGCCATTATAGTATGAACGGGGTTTTCAGCTTCTACAAGGGCCGTCAGCGAGGGGTAGGAGCAAACCCTGTCGTCGTGGCCATAGGAGGCTATAAGGCTTCTGTCGAGGCCTACGTCGCGCGCAGTGAATGCGGGCACGGCGCAAAGCTCGGCAGAAAGGAAATCTGCCTCTATCATGCCGTATTTATCGTTGAGAAGCTTCATAATATTAAGCTTAACCGCATCCTTTTCAGCGGCATCGCCGTAAGGTCTTGCACCGGAAATGAGGTTGAGCTGCTCGCCCATAATGCCCTCGGAAAGCGTTTTGCCCATCTGCTTGGAAGCAAGGTGAGGAAGAAGGTCGCTTATATAGAAAACAGGGTCGCTCGGGTCTTCGCCTATGATAACGTCAACCGTTTCGCCGTTCTTCTTCGTAACTGCGCCGTGGAGCGCAAGGGGAATGGCCGTCCACTGGTATTTTTTAATACCGCCGTAGTAGTGTGTTTTAAGGTAGCCTATACCCTCGGATTCATAAAGGGGGTGCTGCTTAAGGTCTATACGGGGGCTATCGATGTGTGCCGCGGAGAAATACACGCCGTTTTCTATGCTTTCTGTGCCAACAACAAAAGCAACGAAGGATTTTGCTCGGTTATTGTAGTAATATTTTTCGCCTGCCTCAACCTTCATGCCGAACGTGTAGGGCTTGAAACCCTCTGCCACGAGCATTTTTTCCGCTTCATAAACACATTCGCGCTCTGTTTTGCCCTTATCACGGAAGCTCATATAGCCTTTGGCATATTCGTAAGCCGCCTCGATCTTTTCCGTGGTCATTTCCGAAAAAATGTCCTTTTTCTCTGCCAGAAGCTGCTTCTTCAGGGTATCGAGCTCGTTTTCTTCCTGAACTTCAGCTTCTTCAAGCTTCAAATCTTTTTCTTCCATAGTTTTATATTTCCTTTCTGAAATTATAATCTTATTTTGTGAATATCGTTCCAAGGTATTCCTCGTAATATTTGTAGTTTGCCGTAACCTTGCTTACATAATTTTTTGTTTCTGCCCTCGGAATCTTGTCCGCTATAAGCACGCCGCCGTGGGAAAGAGTGCCGTCCTTCAGCCAGTTTGCCACGTTGCCGCAGCCGCCGTTATAAGCCGCGATTATATTTATGCGCTCGTCGCCAAGCTTGAGCGAAGGCTTGTGCAGCCACTGCAGGTAGTACATTCCGCATTTCACTGCAAACTGTGGGTCAGAAAGCAGGAGCGAAAACGATTTATTCGTCGGCATACCTTCCTTTATTTCATTATAAGTCGGCTCCAGTATCTGCATAAGCCCGTGCGCGCCCGAGCTTGAAACGGCATTTACGCAAAATTCGCTTTCCGTTCTTATTATCGCCATAACCAGCAACGGGTCAACGTCGGGGTAAAGCTCGGCGTAGTGCTGCGCCCAGGCGTAGCAGGCAAGCTCGTTTACATAGATCTTGCCGTCCTCGCCCTTTTGCGTTATCCACTTTATTTTAACACCGTATTTTTCGAAAATCGGGTCGGATATAATTTTGTTTTCATCAGTGCCGTAAATGTCGTCGTATCTCCCATAGTAATACATTACTCTGGAAACGTACTCGCGCGTTTCTTTTACGGGTATTCTGTCTGCTATAATTCTTCTGCCGTCGTAGGAATATTCGCGGCTTTTAAGCCATGTTTTTACGTTGCCTATGCCCGCGTTATACATAGCAAGCGCCGTTTCAAGGTCGCCGCAATATTTATACAGGTATGAAAGGTAATATGCGCCGCTTCGCACGTTTATCATGTAATCGAAAAGCGCATCTTCCCCGCTTTCCTCAAAGCCGAGCTTAGGCTTTATATCGAGTTCGTATGTATTGGGCATTATCTGCATAAGCCCCATTGCGCCGGAAGAGGAAAGCGCTTTTTCGTCAAATCCGCTTTCCGCCTTTATAACGGCGTATATCAGGTTTTCGGGAAGCCCGAATTCCGCCGCCGCTATTTCCACGGCATCGGAGTATTTATGCGGGTATTCGTACTTGTCAAATTGATTTGCCGTTTTGTCTGCCCCCACGGCTATGAGTATAATGCAGAAAGCAAGCAACAGCACCGCGATTTCCACGGCGAGCGTAAAAACCGAGCGTTTTTTTACTATCATTTTCCGAATCCTTTCGTAATTTTTTCTGTTACAGCCAAAACCTTTTTTGCAAGCGCTTCGTTTTCGCCGTCATTCGAAATGATATAAGTGCAGTTATTCTTCAAAAATTCCTCGCTCTTCTGGTTGGCAAAGCGCCTTTTCGCCACATCTGCGTTTATACCGTCGCGTGCGCAAAGGCGGGCTATGCGCGCGTCTAAGGGCGCAACCACGCCCACCGTAACGTCACAGACCTTATCAAGCTCTGTTTCGAAAAGAAGCGGCGCATCTATAACGGCGGTTTTGCCCGCCGCGCGCGCAAGCGCTATGCTTTCGTGCACCTTCGCAATTATTATGGGGTGGCTTATGGCGTTTATTTTTGCCACGCCGCCCTCTACGGCATCCTTGCCGAAAATCAGCGCGCCCAGCATTTTGCGGTTAACGCGCTTTTTGCCGCCCGAAAAGCTCACTGCGGCAGCGCCGAAGGCGCTCTCTATCGCCGCAACGTAGGCTTTATCGGTATCGAGAGTGCGCGAAATCGCATCGCAATCTATTATGTAAAAGCCGTTCATTTCAAGCAAGCGCGCCACGGTGCTCTTGCCCGCACCGCTTTCGCCCGTCAATCCTATTATCATATGAATGCTCCTTATATTTCAAGTATATTGAAGCCAGATGCCTTCAGCATACGGTTGTATATGGCAAGCCCCACGCCGCGCGTGTCCGAAGCGGTGGCGTATATTTCGGGGGCATCCGTTTTATCAAATTTACGCAGAATATCGAAAAGCCTTTTTGCGTGCTCTTCGTCGTCTGCCTTTTTGCCGAAGTAGAAAACGTTTTTACCGTTTACCGCTTCCCTGTATTCGTCGAAGCAAATAACGCCCGTGCGCGGCTCGCGGTCCAGCTTACGCGCAAGAAAGCGCGTTACTCTGCCGTCAAAATCGGCGTTGCCCGCGTCTTTTATAAGAAATACCGTGGCAACGGGGGCGTAATGGCGGTATTTCATGCCGGGTGCCAGGGGGGCGGCACCGCTTTCGTTCTTTTTGGTTATGCCGCCGTCGAGCGTAACGCTTTCAAAAACCTCCATAAGCATTTCGCAGGTTATGCCGCCCGGGCGCAGCACGGTAACGCCGCCCTCGCGCGGGAGCACTATGGTAGATTCCAGGCCTATTTCCGCCTCGCCGCCGTCTATAATAGCTTCGATCTTGCCGCAGAGGTCGTCTATAACGTGCTCTGCTGCCGTGGGGCTCGGTCTGCCCGACGTATTTGCGCTCGGCGCGGCAACGGGCACACCCGCCGCATCTATCAGCGCGCGCGCCACAGGGTGCGCGGGGCAACGCACGGCAACGGTGGAAAGCCCACCCGTAACGCTTGCGGGGATATTATCCTTTTTGGGCAATACCACCGTTATCGGCCCGGGCATAAAGGCTTCCGCTATTTTATAGTAAGCCTCGCTTGTATGGCAATATTTTTCCGCATCCTCGGGCTTTGCTATGTGAATTATAAGCGGGTTATCGCTCGGTCTGCCCTTCGCGGCGTAAATCTTTTTCGCCGCGCCCTCGTCAAGCGCGTTGCCGCCAAGACCGTAAACGGTTTCCGTCGGGAAAGCCACAAGCCCCCCGCGAGCAAGGATTTTTCCGCAGGCTTCAACCTGGGGCGCAAGCGGGCGCGAAAAATCTATTTTTATTATTTCAGTTTGCATTTTCTGCACTTCCCTTTAATTTTTCAGCAGTGTCTGCCGCTATGAGCGCCATTATCATTTCGTCTATTTCGCCATCTAAAAATCCGTCAAAATTGTGCGTGGTAAAGCCTATGCGACGGTCGGTCACACGGCTTTGCGGAAAGTTATATGTGCGTATTTTCTGGCTTCTGTCGCCCGTGCCGACCTGGCTTTTGCGCTCGGAGGCAATAGCGTTATCCTGCTTCGTTTTTTCTATATCGTAGAGCTTTGCGCGCAGCATCTTCATCGCTTTTTCGCGGTTCTTGTGCTGGCTTCGCTCCTCCTGGCATTCAATAACAAGGCCGCTTGGCTTGTGAATTATTCTTATTGCGCTTTCGGTTTTGTTTATGTGCTGGCCGCCCGCGCCGCTGGATTTACACGTTTCCACCTGCAGGTCCTCGGGGCGGATTTCTATTTCAATATCCTCCACCTCGGGAAGCACGGCGACTGTTACCGTAGATGTGTGTATTCTGCCCTGCGTTTCCGTTTCGGGCACGCGCTGAACGCGGTGAACGCCGCTTTCAAACTTTAGCTTTGAATAAGCGCCGTCGCCCGTTACCATAAAGGAAACCTCGCGGTAGCCGCCAAGCTCCGTTTCGTTAGCGCCCATAAGCTCTGTTTTCCAGCTTATGCTTTCGGCGTACATAGAGTACATTCTGTAGAGCGAGCCCGCAAAAAGCGCCGCCTCCTCGCCGCCCGCGCCCGCGCGTATTTCCATAATAACGTTCTTATCGTCGTTGGGGTCGCGCGGCAGAAGCAATATCTGAAGCTCCTCCCAAAGCTCTTTTTTCTTCTCCCTTTGGAAAGATATTTCTTCCACTATCATCTTTTTCATTTCTGCGTCGTCTGCTTCGTCTAGCATAAGCTCGGCATCCTCTTCCTCTGTGCAGGCTTTCCTATATTCGCGGAATTTTTCCACTATGGGCGCAAGCTTTTTGTGCTCGCGCATAAGCGCGCGGAATTTTTCCTGGTTTGCCACAGCCTCCGGCGAAGAAAGCTCGGCTTCCGTTTTTTCAAATTTTATTTTTATCTGTTCAAGCTTATTAAGCATATAAATCTCCATATAATATTAAGTCACAATTATTCTATCACAAAGTGTAAAAAAAGTCCATAGCCGATGTGAATAAATTCATCACCTAAATGCGACATTATCTGCGTTTTTGCACAATTCCAACAAAAGAAAGCAAAAAAAATTTATTGCACAACACTTTAGAAAAAGCGAGAAAACAAGAGAAAACGAGAGAAAACAAGAGCATTTGATTTTGTAAATTAAATTGTTCAAAAAAAGTTTCAAAAAAGTATTGACAAGTTAAGTTTTGCGTGTTATAATCTCTTACGTTGTAAATGATAAAGGCGGCTCGTTTTAAGAAAGCCGACCCAATAAAAATAATTACGGAGGATTAAAAAATGTCCACTTTCATGGCAAAAACAGAAACTCTTGAACGTAAGTGGTATGTAATCGACGCAACAGATATGCCCCTCGGCAAAGTTGCAGTTGCTGCCGCTAACATTCTCAGAGGTAAAAATCGCCCCGAGTTCACACCCCATGTTGACTGCGGCGAATATGTAATCGTTGTAAACGCTTCCAAAGCAGTTCTTACAGGTAAGAAGCTCGAAAAGAAATTCTACTACCGTCATTCCGGTTACATCGGCGGTCTCAAAGCTGTAAGCTACAAAGAACTCATGGCTACAAAACCTGAGCTCGCAGTAGAACTCGCAGTTAAGGGTATGCTCCCCCACAACCACATCGGTGCAAAATCTCTCACACGCCTCAAAGTTTACGCAGGCGCAGAACACAATCAGCAGGCACAGCAGCCCACAGCAGTTGTTGTTGACTGAGAAAGGAAGTAATTGAAGATGACATACACAAGTGCTAAACCTTACTTCTACGGTACAGGTAGAAGAAAAAAATCTGTTGCTCGTGTTCGCGTATACCCCGGCACAGGCGCAATCACAATCAATGGCCGCGATGTTGATGATTACTTCGGCCTCGAAACACTCAAGCTCATCGTAAACCAGCCTTTCGCTGTTACAGAAACAATGGGCAAATTTGATATCGTTTGCACAGCTCAGGGCGGCGGTATTTCCGGCCAGGCAGGCGCTATCCGTCACGGTGTTGCTCGTGCACTTCTCAAAGCTGACGAAGCTTACAAGCCCGCACTCAAAAAAGCAGGTCTTCTCACACGTGACCCCAGAATGAAAGAAAGAAAGAAATACGGTCTCAAAGCTGCACGTCGTGCACCCCAGTTCTCCAAGAGATAATTATTTTATCAAGAAAATGGCTTGTTTACAGGGTTTTCGCCTTGTTGCAAGCCTTTTTTGATGTCCGTTTGATGTCCGAACGGTCAAAAAACATAAAAAATCAGCGGTTAAGGTGTAAAATCCTCAACCGCTTTTTTGTTGCATATACATTGAAAATGTCAACATCTGTCAACATATATATTTTTGAATTTCAACTTTTTTCAACATCTACATTTTTTGAATTTCAAGTTTTATGAGGTTGTTTCCCCACTATATATGAAAAAATATCAGGTTTTGTCAGGTTGTTATCCCTTTTTTATATCTGCCCAGTATTCTTTTTTATAGTGGGGAAAATCTCTTTTTTTATAGTGGGGAAGTATTCAAAATTTCTCTTGCTTCGTTCTCGCTTCGTTCTCTTTTTTATGGACTCCAAAATCTCCAAATACTCACCGCTTCCGCACCGCTTCAAGTGAATTTTTCACGGCTTTCTCTTGGCTTCCTCTTGGCTTCGTTCTCGACTTCCTCTCGAGTTCAATATTGTTTTTCTCGGGCTTCGCTCGTGCTTCGTTCTCACAGTTCGCTCACAGTTAATTTTTGCATTTTCTCTTTGTTCGCTCTTTGTTCGCTCTCTGTTCGTTCTTCTGTTCGGCTTCTGTTCGTTGAGAAAATCAAAGTCAAAAGAGAGGTCAATATCAAGGTCAATTTCAAAGTCATCAAAAGAAAAATCAAGGTCATCAAGATTGAAATTTATCGACACTTCCTCGACAGTTAAATTGTCATTTTTCGCCTGTTCCTCACCTGTTCGCATTACTCACTCACCGTGATATAAACGCCCTCTGCATCTGCAAAAATCTTGTCAGCCTGTTCGTCATATACTCTTGCTATACCGTCAGAAAGTCCTCTGTCATCACGCATAGCCTTTTGACTCCACATAATAAGCGTGTCAAGATGTTCGTTGTATGGTATGCGATAATCTTTGAATTGCGTACCGATAGCAAATAACTCTTTGTCCTTTTCTTCCTTGCCTCTTTTATAGGCATAATCTCCGATAATACGGAGCATAGCGGAATTGCCGTCAAAATCGTTAATAAGTGCTTTGATTTCATCAGGTCGCAAAATACCGCTCTTTAACAGTTCAACTGTTGCAAGGTCAACTTTCTTTCCTGTTGCTCGGTCATACTCACCAAAAACCGCCTCACATTCAGACTTTATTCTTTCGTATTCAGCATTAGTATTATTGATAAGTTCAGAAAGTTGCTTTTTGATTTCTGCTTTGTTTTTCTGATATGTTTCGGTGTCCTCTTTTTGAAATTGAGGATTTGCCCACCCTCTTTCAATATCACGCTTTCTCAATGCCTCAATTTTATCAAGTCTATCATTCAAGAGGGTATATTCTTCTCTTGCTTTGTTGTATGTTTCTCTGATTTTGGTTAAAAACTCCGTTACATTTCTATACTGTGCCATAATTATTTTATCTTCCTTTCGATAGTAAAAATTTTGTTTTCCGCTTTGTCATATACTCGCAAACCTGACGGAATTATCTCTATTTTTATTGTGTCCGTGTCAACCGTTGTATAAGGCTCTGAAACGCCCTCTGAACGCTTTACACGCTTTGTTATGTAGTTGTATTCCTTATCTGCTAAAAGGTCATATACAGCCGTTTTATTGCCCTCTCGGACGATTTCAACGCTATTGCTCTGATAAAGCATTTTCGGCTCATTGTTGCACCCTGCAAATAACATCAAACACATAGACAAAAGCAACACAAAAGCAACTTTATTCTTCAACTGCGTTCACTCCCTTTTTAAGTTCTCGGATTTCAGCCTTTAACTTTTTAATTTCTTTACGCATTGCGACTTTATCATTGATTAAGTCTTTTATTTTCTCATTGAGTAAGTCAATAAGCATAGCGTTATAGTCCGTCAAAATATTCACCCCTTTTTATTTTTTCAAGTTCTTTTATCAGTTTCTTTATACGCCTGCAGTCCTTTTCTAAATTGTGCAGTTTTGCATATAACTTTTCTAACATTTCATCTATGTATTTTGTCAAAAAATCACTCCTGTTTTTGTATCTGTGCAAAATGTGCTTTTTTTATGTAAAGTATCTCTATTTGATATAATAGAGTAGTTCACATATTTTTTGCACAAATTGCACATTTACAGTTAATCATAATAATTTCGGTCAGATTTACGGCTTGAATATGAATAATAAGGCGGTCTTTCCTCGATTTCGTCCCGAATAAGAACATAATCTTTTATAACATTGCGGACGGTAACACCGTTGATTGTTCCGCTCGGTGCAAAGATGTTCTTTCCCCTTAATTCATCAAAGAAATTGCCTTTATTTTCTACACCAAAACCATTATTTGAACACCATTCTTTATATTTGATATAAACATCAAGGGCTTTTGTGTTCGTGCCTGCCTGCTGTTCCAAACATTCCGCTATAAAATTACCGATTTTGTCGCTGTTCGTCCTGTATTCATCGGTGGCGGTGGTAACTGCCTGCGGTGGCTTTGCTCCGTCTTTGTAGTAGAGTTTCAACCCCTCAATACACCAATTAAGAATACCGCTCAAATTTTCCGCTTTTATCAACTTGTTTTTAAGGTTTTTATCC